>JBAVRC010000208.1:0-5205 GCA_049694615.1 Thermosynechococcaceae cyanobacterium
AGCAAGGCTTGATACGTTACTTTAGCTTTATCTCTAAAACCATAAAGATCATAAGACTGAGCAAGGCGCAACATAGATAATTCATTAATGCTAATATTATAGTTTATAAACTTTATTGATTTGTTTAATTTAGAAAGTATTTCAAATTTTTTAATGGAATTATCTATATTTTTAAGACGGATTTCTAAACAAGCATTCAAGTATAAAAGATTGTCTTTGATAGCTTCGTTAGAATCGCCTTCCATTTTTAGCCATTCCAGAACGCGATAAATTTTTTTAAATTCATTTGGAATATTTAAATCTTCATCAGTATTATTAAAATCATAAAATTGATGGACTTGCTTTCGAGATGTAAATTTCACTAAGATATAATCTAGTAACTGTTTGGGGCTTGTATCCCATAGCTTGACAACTGCTCTCCCCAATAAACTCTTAGTATTGTTAGGCATCTGTGGCAAGCGAAAAGCTGGATCCATCGCTCCTAGCCAAGCGCTAACGTAGCCCATATAAGCGGCAAGAGAACCCATAGAGAAAGGATATTCGCTAATGGGTGGGATAAGCGCTTTCTTTTTCTGCAAGAAACTGACTCCGCCAACATCGGATAGCAGTTCATAAGCACCCGTTCTGATTGCCGATTGAAGTTGTAAATTGGGGCCTAGCATAAAGCCCGCTGTGTCATCAAGCGCAACAATTCCACCCGGTATGACAAAAGCATCCCAAACCATCAGATCGGCATATGCATGTGCTTTACCATGATGTCCATCAATATAGAGAAAGGAAATGGGCTGATTCCAGTTTTCTACCGCATCCAGACTAGAGCTTTCCATCGTAGAGACATAATTAGCTATCCCAAGTCGAGCCAGATTCTTTTTAAAATTAAGCTGAAATTGGATATCGATCGCAACCATCTTTGAGAGTTTGCTCTTATCGCTATGATCTTTTAGGGCACGAGCAAGACATACAGTCGATTTTCCCGAAAAGCTACCAATTTCTACAACAACCCCGTTTGGACAGGCTAATGATGCATATCGATAAAGCGTTTCTGCGGCGTCTGGCAAGAGCCATCCAGTAATCTGCTGCCATGCTTGTTGTTCTGGTAAAGTGAGAAAGCTTAGTTTCATGCTATTTCCCCTTGAATCTGGTTGGTTAGCTTTGACTTAGAGCCTCTGTTATTGCAAGGTGATGGATAGGCGAAATTTTTATATATACATATAAATCACTTCAGATCATCCTACCTTACTCGATCAATTTATGCCTAGATTGGGAAGGATTGCAGTTCCAGAGTGCATCGACAAGGACCCAGAGCCTAGGAAAATCACACGCAATGGTTAGGATTACGCGGATTCAAACGCATCCAAAGTCCAAAGCGCTTCATCTGGCTTTATTTCGAAGATCCGGCTTGTTAGCTATCGATGACTAGTTTTGTCATGGGAGAAACGAAAATGCGTCTTGCATTAGATTTCGGTACTCAAAAACCATCGAATTGATCAATTTTAGGTTGAACAGTTGATGGAATTTCTCATGACATTGGATCAAAATTATGATTCGCCCCTGTAGCGATATGAAAACGGGACAGATTTCTGTCTTAGCTGTGCAGTAAGCGTTCACATTGTGATGATCCACCTATGTTGCTGTTCTGCGGCTACCAATAACTTTCGCATCCACACTCAACACCTCAAGTCCGGTACAACAGCGTTGTTGTACCACGCCGCTACTCTGGTGCTGAATCACATGATTTCATCAACCAACACCGTCCCTCCCTCACAGAAATCTATGCCAAGATGAAAATCTTCAAGAAGAGCGGTGCCGAGTAGAGGACGACGACCCATCGCAAGAACTGGGACAACTCGCTGCACAACATTCCAAAGAATTATACCTTGATAGACACTTGTCACGATTCGGGAGTTGTCAGCCAAATTAGCACCCATCGGAGCAAGGTAAGACAATTCGAGATCTTCAACTACATCCACTGGCAAAGTCAGAAAGCCTTCAAAGCCTGTATCAATGACGCATTCAATCTCCACCGGAGTACGTTTTGGAGGATAGAAAATGACATTCATCCGGGCTTGAAGCCCGACGACTGTTCCACTAATCACTGTGCTGTTCTAACTAAGGTCCCACCAACTGCATAGACAGCATCATAACCAACACGTTCTAGCCAGGTGACAGCATTAGGATGTCTTGCTTTTAGGCGATCGCACGCCACAATCAGATCTGTATCAATCTCATAATCTTGTGTATTAAGATCGATTGCAATTATTTTACCAATGTTACCGACTGTTTCCACTTTGGCAGAAAGATACTTTTGATATAACTCTCTGCCACGTTGAGCAATCTCTTCTTGGCTACCAGCAGCTTGTGTCATATAACCCATCTCTTGAGATTAGAAAGTACAGTTTGTAACCCTATGATACCGCACACTCAAGGAGGCAAAGTAGAGGGTGTGGCCCAAGAAATTAGAGCTTTTGAATCTCTTGAAGGATAAATTTACAGGTGGAAGAGAACGGGTCAGTTACCAGTACTTTTTTTGAAACTTGATCAAAAAACTAGCGATCCCATCTTACCGATATCCTCCCGGTGCGCCTTCACCGAAAATCTGAGCGGGACTACAAACGGATTGGAGCGAGCACTTTTTCCTTGGCTACCTCAGGATTCGTCTCCGGTTGATCCGCCTCAGAGGGGGGAACCACCTGCCAAAACTGCGGCAAATAATCCGACCAATGGTCCAGAATAACCTGAGCCTTGGCGCTGCCCGTGCGATCGCAGTGGGCCTGAATCAGTCCCCGCAGTTGCGCCTCTCCCGCTGGGGTGATCACCCGCTGTAACTGCACAATTTCTGGATTGACCTTGGTGGGAAAATTCCCCGCCTCATCCAGCACATAGGCCAAACCGCCCGTCATGCCAGCCCCCACATTGCGACCCGTGGGACCTAACACCACCACCACGCCGCCCGTCATATACTCGCAGCAATGGTCTCCAGCGCCTTCAATTACCGCCTGGGCCTTGGAGTTGCGCACGGCAAACCGTTCTCCGGCGCGTCCATTGGCAAACAACCCGCCTCCGGTGGCTCCATAGAGACAGGTATTGCCAATGATCACATTCTCCGCTGCGGCAAAAGTGGCCTGAGTCGGCGGCTTGACGATGATTTCGCCGCCATGCATTCCTTTGCCCACATAGTCATTGGCTTCGCCCACCAGGGTGAGGGTCATTCCCGGCAAAATAAATGCCCCAAAACTTTGTCCGGCACTGCCCTCAAAATGCAAGGCAATCTGGCCCGCAAACCCAGAGTCGCCATACTTCTGGGCGATCGCCCCAGCAATGCGGGTCCCCACGGTGCGGTCCGTATTCACGATGGGATAGCGTTTTTCCGCCACAGACTGGGTATGAATCGCCAGTTGAATCCCTGGATCGGCCAGCAATTCGTCATCTAAGACAGGGCCATTGCTGTGCACCGCCTCATGGCGCAACCAACTACGATCGCTGCGGGTATCGGGTAAGCCCGTTAAATGATCGAGGGACCAGGTTGTGGTCTTGGCCACCATAGCCCCCTCCCGCACCTGCAGCAGATCCGCACGACCAATCACTTCATCGAGGGAGGTGTAGCCCAACTTGGCCAAGAGCGATCGCACTTCGTCGGCAATGAAGGCAAAGAAATTCACCACTTGTTCTGGAACGCCCGTAAACCGTGCCCGGAGGTTTTCCTGTTGGGTGGCTACCCCCACCGGACAATTGTTGGTATGACAGATGCGGGCCATAATGCACCCTTCCGCCATCATGGCAATGGACCCAAAGCCAAATTCTTCGGCTCCCATGAGGGCCGCCATCAACACATCCCATCCCGTTTTGAGGCCACCATCCACCCGCAGCAACACGCGATCGCGCAGGCGATTGTCCAGCAACACGCGATGCACCTCTGTGAGGCCCAATTCCCAAGGACTTCCGGCATGTTTGATGGAACTCAAGGGGGATGCACCCGTGCCGCCATCATGACCGGAAATTTGAATAATATCGGCATTGGCTTTGGCCACCCCAGCGGCAATGGTGCCGATGCCCACTTCCGCCACCAGTTTCACCGACACCTTGGCTTGGGGGTTAATTTGATGGAGGTCGAAAATGAGTTGGGCTAGATCTTCGATGGAGTAAATATCGTGGTGGGGCGGTGGCGAAATCAGGGTCACTCCTGGTTTGGAGCGTCGCAAGGAGGCAATGTAAGGACTCACCTTTTTGCCGGGAAGTTGGCCCCCTTCCCCGGGTTTAGCGCCTTGGGCCACTTTAATTTCCAGTTGCTGGGCGCTCATGAGATAGCCCGGAGTTACCCCAAAGCGCCCGGAGGCAATTTGTTTAATGGCGGAGTTGGCCGTATCCCCATTGCGCAAGCCTTTCAGATGGGGCAGCTGAAGCGATCGCCCCTCGCTATCCACATCGTCGAGCACCTGAAAGCGCACCGGATCCTCGCCCCCTTCGCCAGAGTTGGACTTGCCGCCAATGCGATTCATGGCGATCGCCAACACTTCATGGGCTTCCCGCGACAGGGCACCGAGGGACATCCCGCCCGTACAAAAGCGGGTCATGATGGTTTCCACGGATTCCACTTCCTCTATGGGAATGGAAGGGCGATCGCTGTGGAAATCTAGCAAATCCCGCAGAGCTGTGACGGGACGGTTGAGCAACTGGGTTTTGTACAGGGTATAGTGGTCCGGCTGATTCTCGGCGACGGCTTTGTGGAGCAGTTTGGCAATTTCGGGACTGTTCATGTGGTACTCGCCACCGGGACGATATTGCACAAATCCATAGTTTTCCAGTTTTTTCAGGGGCAATTCTGGGAAGGCCCGCTGATGAAAGGCCAGAATTTCCTGGGCTAAGTCGCGGCAGGTGAGACCGCCCACCCGCGAAGCGGTACCGTGGAAGGCCAGGTGCAACAGTTCGGAACCAATGCCGATGGCCTCGAAAATCTGCGCCCCCTGATAGCTAGCCAGCAGCGAAATCCCCATTTTGGAGAGAATTTTCAGCAGTCCGCCCTCAATGGCCTTGCGGAAATGGTGTTGTGCCACCTCCGCCGAAAGCTGGGGCACTTTACCCACCCCCATTAATTTTTGGGTGCGCGGGTCAGTCTGCCACTGGCGCACGGATTCCAGGGCCAAGTAGGGACACACGGCACTGGCTCCATAGCCAATGAGGCAAGCAAAGTGATGGGTGCTCCAACAC
>JBAVRC010000209.1:0-5921 GCA_049694615.1 Thermosynechococcaceae cyanobacterium
GGTAAGAGGGGATAAATCCACGGATGCTCTTCTAACTCACTACACAGAACTCTCGCATACTTGAAGACGGTAATTTAGTTGTCGGAATTCACCTAAGTCCACAGGCTCCAGGCGTTCGATCGGGGTCGGGCTGGGGTCAGTGGCGGACGGTGAAATGGGATTAAAAAACACCAAAAAATAGAACGCGTTCGTCAGTGCTGGACGGAATGGCAGGACTTCCAGATTGAGCAGCAGCGGTTCCTTCGGAGTTGCGCTCCGCGATAATCGCTGATCCGCTTCCAGTTGGATTTGTTCCTGTCGCACCGGCACGTTTTGCGTCTGGGCTTGATAAAGTGCGGTACGCAGCGGGATCTCTAGCCCGTCCCGTGCCATGGTCAGCAGGTTTAGCTCTGTGGTGCCAGGAGTCAGTTTCAGGTAGGGATCGAGGTCTCCTCGCATGTGTAAGATGTGCATCTGTTCATCGACTACGACCGATATCGGCGCGTAGCGGTTTGAGATCAGTTGGTCAACTTCTCGCGCTAAATCAAAGGGAATGGGGAGGTTTTCCGGGATTCGCTGCGGATCATTGAGACTGGGGACTGACGGAGAAGTCGTCGTAAATGCAAATAAGGGACGAGATAGGGTCAATTTTCGGGTATAGATTTTGCAGGCTTCATCGACGGTCGTAAACAAATTTGAGGCAGTTTTGACGCTTTCTGACGGACCCAGCAGCAGAAAGCCCGTTAAGTTGAGACTGTAATGAAACAGAGCCATGATGCGTTCTTGTAGCGCATCGGATAAATAAATCAGCACATTGCGACAGATAATTAGATCCAAATTCGAGAACGGGGGGTCGCCAGCTAAGTTATGGCGGGCAAACACACACAATTCGCGAATGGCGCTGCTAATTTGATAGCCACCCCCCGCCTGGGGCACAAAGAAACGGCTTTTGCGCTCCGGCGAAACCCCTTCCATCTGGTTTTCTAGGTAAAAGCCTGACCGAGCTTTGCTGATGGCGGATTCGCTGATGTCGGTGGCAAAAATCTGAATTGGCGGAATGGTGGCGCGATCACTGAAAAATTCTAATAAACAGATGGCGATCGAGTTGACTTCTTCACCCGTTGAACAGCCAGCGACCCAAATCCGAATCGGCACATCACTCGATTTATTTTGGCTGATCGTGGGAAAAACCTGCGTCTTCAATTGCTCAAACACCTGGGTTCGCGAAAGAAACTGGTCACATGGATCAGAATTTCTTCATACAGCGCTTGAATTTCCTCTCGATGCGCTTGCAAATACTGCGCGTACCCTTCCAGGCGCTCCAGCTTATACAACATCATCCGCCGCTGGATGCGGCGGATGATGTTGTATTGGGTAAAGTCAACGCCAGTCGTCGTTCGCAGGAGAGAAAAAATTCGGATCAAGGGATCGCCCGGTTCGGGGGGGGACTCCTGCATGATCTGAAGCGGCTCTGATTGAACCAGAAAGGGGCTGCGGCTGAGATTGGTCAGTTCTGTGGCAATGGTTTGAGGCGGTAACACAAAATCAACATTGCCGGTGGCAACAGCCGTATTCGGCATACTGTTAAATTGTGCCGTGGTATCAGATTGGGCAAAGGTGACACCACCCGCCATCTTGACCGCTTTCACCCCCTGGGCACCGTCTCCATCCATCCCCGACAGCACAACGGCGATCGCTTTGTTGCCGCGATCAGTCGCTAACGACTCAAAGAAGATATCGGCGGGTAAATACTTGCCGTCGCTTTTCTGCCGGGGAGCAAGCCGCAGGATTCCATCCACCAGGGTCATTTGGGCGTCGGGCGGAATCACATAAACTGTGTTTGGCTCAACCCGCATCTGGTCTTGCACCTGACGCACAGGCATGGCCGTCACTCTGCCCAAAATTTCGGGCAGCAGGCTTTCGTGGTCGGGGGATAAATGCTGAATCAGCACAAATGCCATGCCCGTATCCGTTGGCAAATGGCGAATCAGTTCTGTAAATGCCTCTAGCCCTCCAGCGGAAGCGGCAATCCCTACAACTGGAAAGGGGGCTTCGGTTTGGGCGGGCTGATTTGACTCCGAGTCTGGGTTGGCGGGGAGTGAGTCGGATGGATCGTTGGGGACGGGTGGCTTCGCAGACATCAATTGTATGGGGACTGAATCCCCCGTTGAACAATCCTGAATCAAGCAGGGGCTTTGCAATCTCTTGATTAGTCTCAACAGCAGATGGCCTAATTTCAAGCAACAAACTTCGCAGTTGCCTGAGTCCGAGAGGAAAAGCTCCAGGTCACTCCAATTGTACGGCGTAAGGCTAACCATTCAATCCACTCTGCAATCCGCCGTGAGCATAGGTCAATAATGACCGATAAGTAGATTGCCCTATCGGGGCCAAGGGCCATGATGCCCGACATGGATGGCGTCGAGACCTTCCGACATTTACAGACCCATGCGCCGACTCGGACTATCCCCACGATCTTCCTGACGGCCAAAGCAAGGAGTAGCGAGCAACAGCAGTTTCTGGACTTGGGTGTTGCTGGTGTCATTACGAAGCCGATCAAGGCTCAGGACTTAGTCGAGCAGATCCGAGGGATTCTGCGGTGGTTGGAATAAAATTTGTATCTTGCTTTACGATTTTATTCACAAAATTTTCACAGGACTGCCCTAACTTGAAAACTAAGGATTACGGAGAAGGCTAGATGCGTCCGCATCATTTAAAGGATTTTCCAATTCTTGATTTGAATAAACAATAGCCTTTCTCCTCTAAATTCATTGTTCTTAAGTAAAACCTCTAGGAGGCTGCTGTAAAAGACAGTCTCAAGCCCTACTAAGGACAGTTCAACAAATAACGGGATCAGCAATAGAGCATGAGGCTGAGGAGACTTAGCACTCTATCGGCACCGTTTTTTGACACGTATCGTTAAATGCCATTTTCATTGGAGTTGAGCAAATCATGGCTACTCAAAATAAACGTGTTCTTCAACAAGTTGGTTTGGTACTGAGCGGCTTGTCTGGCCTAACCTTGCTGTTTGGTACACCACTTATGGCCCAAGCTAGCGGTGGTGGCGGTCCCAGGGTTATCGCAGCAGGCGCTTGTTCAGGCAGCAGCGACTGGAAACTGAAGGCGAAACTCGACAATAGTCGCCTTGAAATAGAGTTTGAGGTCGATTCCAATGTCAATGGTCAAACTTGGAGTAATGTGATTCGAGATAATGGAACACTAGTTTTCAAGGGTAATAAGGTAACCAAGGCACCCAGCGGCTCTTATACCATTCGCAAATTCACTGCGAATCAAGCTGGGGACGATGTCATTATTGCTAGAGCGAAGAATCTAAAAACAGGTGAAGTGTGTTTAGGTTCTGTGACGTTCTAAACGGACCCAGGTTGTAGATCTTAGGATATACTTTTGAGTTCAATAAAAAGCTGTTGTATTCTTTGGCAGGATGCAACAGCTTTTCGGTAAATCAGTATCGCCACTGACACTGTAGGTAGCACTGCTATTTACAGCCAATTCGAGAAATTTTTTATCCTTTGAATCACAACATTCAGCTATAACCTCGGTGACTTCTACCAATACTCCGGGCAGTTTTAGGCAAGGGGGCAAAAAAGCTATCCCCTATTAGAGTGCAGAGATAAACAAACCCAGTACACCAATGGATGGCCTAAAAAGTTTTGTAACGGGCCTGCTGTATCCAGCAGGCCCGTTACAAACCCAAACGAACGTTCTGTTGATGCTGTTCACGACGATATTTGTGGTGTGTGGGAACGTCGACTTTACGAATCTCAGCCGTTATAGCGACCTATCAGAAAAAACTATCGTTGATCTTATCTGGATTACGGTACCAGAAACGCCGTCGTGGCGATCACACCCGATGCGACTATTGCGCCCAGCAACGCCACCAGTCCATCCATTTCTTTCTACGACGTGACGATTAGACCGGAAAGGCCCGTGGCCCCGACTCTACAGAAAATGGGCCATATACCTGAAAACCTTTCTGAGAGGGAGGTTTCAGCAATCGAATTTTGTCAAAGAGAAGAAAACCACGATCAAATGATGCTTTATTCATCCAGAATGCGACTAGCCATTGGGGTCAAAGCGCGGTTCTCGTGGGTGAACTGGCATTATTGTAAGCATCCCTGTCAGAAATTTGACATCAAATTGCCTCAAACCCAACAAAAATGTCAAGCGATACATCTAAAGACGATATTCTCATATCCTGTAAACCATTTACAGCAGCAGTTTCAAGCCTATGGCCCATTTTCTGTAGGGTCGGGGCCATGGACCATGAAGCACTGCATTTAAGAAAGTGCCAATGTTTACACGCTCTTGACCATCCTTCGTAAGACTAACATAGCCACATTCACGGGCCTTTTCACTGCGGGAGAGCTTCGGTATTTCTTGAAGTTTTTGCAGCAAGGCTTTTCCTGTTAATAGTTGAGTTTCAGTTTTAGTCACCATCTCAATAGATATCCTGTATCTAAGTTATCCCTGGATGTAATTCTACATCATTTTATTTTTCAAATCACTCCGATTCAGCAGATTGGCTTAATCCAAGTTGTTTAACAAATGCGATCGTCTCCTGCTTACTTTTTAGTTTTAGATTTCGGTTCAGAATGAACTGCAACGCTATCTTTGAATGACTTCCCGGCACTGAAGGCTGGTACATTGATTACTGAAATCCGTATCGCTTCTCTCGTTCTAGGGTTCCGCCCTTCTTTCGCCTTTCGTTCCTGCTTCTCAAAGTGACTAAACCCGACCAACGTCACTTTAGCATCTGCGGAAATGGACTCTACAATGATGTCGTTGACGAGGTTTAAGAGGCTGTCGGCCTCTTTCTTAGCCACGTTTGCTTTAACGGCGATCGCATCGACGAGTTCTGCTTTATTCATGGAATTCTCCCGAAACTGCCGATGCGAATTGCGATCGAAATTTTCGATGGACTGGGGTTAATCGCTTTTTTCATGTCCTTCTGCAACGTTTCGCAGCGTTTAGGGTCTAAAGCGTGAGGATTAGACCCTAAACGCTGGCTGGATTGAACGCGATCGCATCGCCCTCCCTAACTCTCTTTCTTAGCCTTGAGCGAAGCTGGGACTTTAGCCGGACGCTTTCGGGCATTACCAGACTGAGAAGAACGGGGTCTGCTGGCTTTTGCAGGTGCTTTGGGAGAGGCTTTTGCGGTGGCTGGCTCCGGTTCGCCAACGGTGGCTATGTAGCATCCCGGTGCGATCGCCTTTTTCCACAGCTTGTCTTTGATCCCCCGTGCCATCACATTAGACATTCGGACTTTCTCGGCTTTATGAACGTCTTTTGGGAGAGTTCCATAGAGTTTGTCGATAATGGTGTCGATATGGATAGGATTGCCGGGGTTATTTTCTAAAATGAGGGCCACGGCATCGATTTTGCGTAACCCTTCATATTCGGTGGGTAGGGCCAGCACCGTATCTCGACCTTTGGTTTGAGTTGATGGAGTTTTGGCGATCGCAGGTTTGGATGCGGGTGCTTTCCCTTTGCTGTTCGTGACGGGGTTGGGATTGACTGGAATGCCTGTATCCCTCTGGATTGCTTCAGTTGGCGTCGGTTTGGCGGCTGCTACAGGTGTCGGGGCTGATGCAGCGTCTGGGGCTGCGGCGGACTCTGGGTGCGGGGCGATCGCCTTTGGTGGCGATGGCTGATCGACGATCAAGGTTGCATTGTGGGTCGGGAGTTCTGGGGCTGGGAGTAATGCTTCAAGTAACAGAGCTTCCACATGCTTTAGTTGTGCTTTGGCATAAGCGGATGACTGATCGCATTGAGCCAACAGACTTTGGTAATGTTCTCTCAGTTCGATGAGGGCGGCTGTAGCGTTGTGCTTCATTGGGGTAAGACGGATCTTTCGACGATTGCTCTATCTTATTCTCGAATTTCCCTTTTCCCTCGGTGATTGGCGATGATACAGGCGATCGCTA
>JBAVRC010000210.1:0-4873 GCA_049694615.1 Thermosynechococcaceae cyanobacterium
TCCCAGAGTGGCATGGTGGGGACACTTATTTGGATTCCTTTTGGGGGTCTTTTCTGCCTATGCCGTTTACCGTGAACCTACAGCAGCCACCCAGCCGATCAAGACAAGATAGGGAAACCCAAACGCAAAGAGGAGACGGGCGACTTTAAGGCTCAACTCGGGATGCCGTTTTCTCTGAGCTTGGCAATGATTTTTTGATTTGCCGTGGGAAAAGGGTATTGATCCAGATCTGCCAAATCAACCCACTTGATTTCATCGCAAGCGATCGCCTGAGGTTCGCCGCCCAAGTGACGACAGTGATGGACCGTTAGGGTGACCTTGAAATGGGTATAGGCATGTTCGACGGTAATTAAGTGATCTAGAACCTCTACCCTCATGCCCAGTTCTTCTTGAATTTCGCGAGCGATGCAATCGACAATGGTTTCATTGGGTTCTACTTTCCCGCCAGGAAATTCCCACAGCCCTCCCAAAAGTCCATTCTGGGGTCGTTTATCGATCAAGACTTGCCCTTGAGCGTTCCATATGACAGCAACGCCAATGGTTTTATGGGGCAACGGTGCAGTGCTTTCAGACATAGGAAGAACCGACTGTAAATTGAACTGATAGGCTTGACAGTCTGCTGACCACGGGCATTGGGTGCAGACGGGTTGTTTCGCGGTACAAATTGTGGCTCCCAAGTCCATCAGGGCTTGATTGAAGTCCTTGGGGCGATCTCGGTCCAGTAGGGTTTCGGAACCGGTCCACAAAAACGATAACGCCATTTTGGGCGGAACGGTTAGCCCAATGAGTCGGGCCAAGACCCGTTTAACATTGCCATCTAAGATGGGCCAAGGCTGATGAAAGGCGGAACTGAGGATGCCGCCTGCGGTCGTTCTGCCAATACTGGGCAGTTTGAGCAGATCTTCCATCTGGTTGGGCACCTGACCGCCATACTCAGATCCTATGATTTGGGCTGCACGGTGTAGATTTCGTGCCCGCGCATAGTAGCCTAACCCTTGCCAAACCATGAGGACATCCTGCTGATTGGCTGCGGCCAAATCATGCACCGTCGGAAATTGGTCGAGCCACCGCTCATAGTAAGGTAAAACCGTTTTGACCTGGGTTTGCTGCAACATCACTTCAGACACCCAAATGGCATAGGGATTGGTTGTCCGTCGCCAGGGCAAATCGCGTCCCCATTGGGCATACCAGTCCAACAGCGATCGCCTTAACGTCTCCAACGGCAACTCCCGCCAACGGGTTTCGCTGAGCGGGAGTTCCAGTGCTATCTCTGGAGAGATGAGGCGGTTTACCTGACCGGGTTTGAACTTGGAGACCACACGCGTTCCAACTAGAGTTCCGAAGTGGTGCGATCACCCTGGATCATCTGCTCAAAGGACATGCGTTGTTCGGCGGCTTTCAGGAAATAGCCATTGATCATAGCAGAAGCCAATAAGCGCCCTAGGTTTTCACGACTGGTGGTAATGGCGACATCAAAATGTTCGGAAGGCAAATGCCCGAGCAGCGAGACCACATGCCGCTCCATCACTTGAAGGACTTCTGGCGAAGCAGGCTGAGACAAACGGGAAATGGCTTCTGGCTCCATGGATGCGACATATTGCCAGAGCTGGTTGTCTGTCTCAAGATTGGGACTACCGAAATTTGCAGCTTGGTTCATGAGATTACCCATTGGAACAGAAACTGAATTAACTGTAACAAGTCAACTGAATTGCCCTAAAGGGGTAAACCCGAACGTCCGAGTCGTAATAACCCCAAATCGGGTGTTGTTTGCCTAGCTTGCCACATATTCATGAATATCCGCACGACGTTTACGGAGCTTGGTGAGGGCTTCACGCTCGATCTGCCGCACCCGCTCACGGCTAATATTCAGGTGTTCGCCTACTCTAGCTAGGGTTAAAGGTTGCCCATCGTCTAGACCAAACCGCAGCGCTAGCACCTGACGTTGTTGCTGGGTCAAGTCGGCCATTAAGCGATCCAAATCCTGCCGTAAGCAAGTTTGTAGCGTAAAGTTTTCAGGCGATTCGGAGGGGTCTTCGAGCAGCTCGCCCAGTTCGGTATCCTGGTTGTCTCCCACCCGCACATCCAACGACAAGGGCTGACGTGCTTTTTCCAAATAGTCTCGCACTTGGCGGGGGGTTAATTCCAACTCATCGGCCAGTTCGGCGATGGTGGCAGCACGTCCCAACTGCTGCGACAACATGCGTTGTGTTTTTTTAATTTTATTGAGCTTTTCGGTGATGTGGATGGGCAGACGAATCGTCCGTCCCTTCTCGGCGATCGCCCGTGTAATGGCTTGACGAATCCACCAGTAGGCATAGGTGGAAAACCGATAGCCTTTGGTGGGGTCGAACTTTTCCACGCCCCGTTGCATGCCAATGGTGCCCTCTTGGATCAGATCGAGCAAATCGACATTGCGCTTAATGTACTTTTTGGCCACGGACACCACCAAGCGTAAGTTGGCTTCCACCATCCGACGTTTGGCGAGCTCGCCCTCAGCCAGGACATTTTGTAAAGTCTCTTCCGGTAAGTTGGTCGCGATCGCCCATTCGGCGAGGGTCGGATCTCGACTGAGCTGCTCCTGGAGTTGCTCCTTGAGCTGATTCAGATGATTGAGCTGTTGAACCTGCTTACCGTAGGTAATTTCTTGCTCGTGCGTCAGCAAAGGGACACGACCAATTTCGCGTAAATAGGTCCGCACCAAATCTTTGGAAGTGTCTGTAGGTCTCATGCCGGAAGCCTCTCCTATGAAAGTGATGGAGCGTCAAGGGCGGCCATGTGGGGCCAGGGGGTTTTCTGGTCTGGGCGTCGCAGAGGGGACTGCTGGGGACGGGACCAAGCGAATTAGGCGAAACATATCGCACTCTGGTGATTACAACAGTCAGCGACTTTACGTTTTGTCAAAAACGATCATCATCAGAAAGGATTCTTAACGGTTTTTGTACATTTATTAATTATTGTAACATTCCGCAAGGGAAATCCTCCTAGGCGAGCGCATTTGATTTAAAAACAAGCGCGTTCCCCATAGCCTATCTGAAGTGGGGGCAGGAAAAATCCCCCAAAGTATAGAAAAACCTTAAAAAATGCCTAAAAAGTTCTAATCGCTCTGGATTCGCCCCCGTTCGGCTGAGCGCTCATTGCCGAAGCCTAAATCCACCATTCTGGGAACTTTGAGCCTCTCAGAATGCCCGTTTGGCGAAGTGTCCGCCATCGCCGCCGTGTCATTGAAGCCTTTATCCAAGGGGATTGGATTCGGGCACTTCTAACATCCGGCGGAACCGACAGCGATCGCCCCTTTGAGGGCAAAGATTTTTTGCAAGACGTCTGAGACCACGCGATCCGGGGTGGATGCACCAGAGGTGATACCCACCACCACTGGACCGTCTGGGAGCCAGTTTTCGGTGACAATGAGGGGCTGGTTTAAGGGTTTATGTTCAACCCGATTGCCGGGACCGATGCGATCCGCACTGTCGATGTGGTAGGAGGGGATCTCGCGCTCGATGGAAATTTCCTGGAGATGGGTGGTATTGGAGGAGTTATAGCCCCCGATGACCACCATCAGGTCAAGGGGCTGATCCACTAGTTGGAACATGGCGTCTTGCCGTTCCTGGGTGGCATCGCAAATGGTGTTGAAGCTCATGAAGTGATCGTTCAGCGTCGCCGGACCGTATTTACGCATCATGGTCCGCTCGAAGAGTTTGCCAATCTGTTCGGTTTCGCCTTTGAGCATGGTGGTTTGGTTGGCCACCCCTAGCTGAACGAGATCGGTTTCTGGGTTAAAGCCTTCGGAATGGGCCTGTTTAAATTTGGTAAGGAACTCGGCGGTCTGCTGCGATCGCCCTTCGGGGGTTTCAGCCGGATGCAGGATATAGTCGCACACGTATTCGGCTTCTTCCAGGTTCAAGACCACTAAGTAGGTTCCAGCGAAGGAACTGGTGGCAATGGTTTCTTCGTGTTTATATTTGCCGTGGATGATGGAGGTATAGTTGCTTTTTTTATGTTTCTCGACGCTGTTCCAGACTTTGGAGACCCAGGGACAGGTGGTGTCCATAATGGTGCAACCCTTTTCGGTCAAAAGTTGCATTTCTTGAACACTGGCTCCAAAGGCGGGCAAAATGACCACATCAGACCCGTCCACCACCGAAAAATCTTTGTTGCCTTGTGGGTCTACGGGAATGAATTGCACCGCCATATCCCGCAGGTTTTGGTTGACGGAGGGGTTATGGATAATTTCGTTGGTAATCCAGATGCGCTCGTTGGGGAATTGCTGTCGGGTTTCGTAGGCCAGAGCGATCGCCCGTTCGACGCCCCAGCAAAACCCAAAGGCTTCGGCAAGACGGATGGTGACTTGGCCCTGGCGGAGGGTGTAGCCGTTGTCGCGAATTTGCTGAATCAGATCGCTCTTATACTCGGTGTCTAGCAAGGAAGATACCGTTTCCTCATGGCCGAAGCCTTTGCGGTGGTAGTGCTCGGATTGATGTAAGGAGCGCTTAAAGGTTTTCGTATCCATAAGGTTTTGGGGGGACAAGACGCCGATTGCTGCATTGAGGCTAATCAAAGCATAGTCTCTATCCTAAGCGTTACTGCGAACTTCATCTACACCATTGGAAATGGCTAGGATAATTGCAAGCGCCTATCAACCCCTCCGAACGATGCCCCCAACCCTAGCGGTCACCGATACCATTACGACGCTCAACCAAGCCGAAACGCAGTTCAACCTGCGTCGAGCCAATGACATTAAATTTTTCCCAGAGTGGGTTGAGGATCTGCCTGCACTGACCGAACTGGAACAACAAACCCTTGATCGCATCAAAGCCGAGATGCTATTCCTCAAGCGTTGGTCTACATGATGGCCAACCCCAATACTGACTTACCC
>JBAVRC010000211.1:0-1568 GCA_049694615.1 Thermosynechococcaceae cyanobacterium
GTTGCTAGATGTTGTTTTGTTCAATAAAATTGATTCCAATTCAGCAGAAGGTAGACTTAGTACTATTTCTTCCGCTACTGATTTATTTTTAAATCATCCTATCCTTGGAGTGGGTTGGGGTAGTAATCGCGCCAACAGTTTTTTGGCAAATTTATTAGCTAATACAGGAATTTTTGGATTTGGAACTTTTATCATATCCAACTCTATATTAGTCTTTCTGGTACTTAATAGAGTTCGTATATTTTATAAAATTTCACCAAAAAATATTGACAAAAAAGTTGAAAATAAAGATTTTGCAATCTATTGTGAAATTTTTGTTTTATGTTTAGTTATAATCACTTTCTGCCAACTTGTTTCTCAAGCCGACTATTCACTAATGGATCAATGGCTAATATTAGGCCTTTTGATTTCCACCTTAAGATTAAACCAAGACAAGAAAAAGATTGTAGAATCACTAAATATCTAGAAAAGAAAGATGATTTAATCTACGAATTTAAAAAATAACTTAGATCAAATAAAAAAGGATTTTTGATTTAGTTTTTCGTGATATCTTTTCTCGACAAAGCTATATCATGAAGAGTCCAAAATATGAAGATTTACATAACTCTCTAGCGATAATCTACTCTTTTAAAGCTATGTAAATCTAATACTCTTTTGAATTTTAGTAACCTTTTTTTCAGAGATTTTTACTTTTATATCACTTTCTTTGCAAAATCTCTCAAATTATTAAGCCTTGGCAGACAAAAATTTCAGGTTGATCTAGTGATGCTATAAATTATTGAAGATTTCTATATCTATCAAGATTTATGTTCTTGATATTTTATCCTAGTCCTTCTCCAGCTTTTTCGTAATCAAGGGTTCAGAAGAGTTATATGTTAATCAGCGATCGCCTTAAGCGGCTACGGTATTCTACAAGAAATTTTTTTGGTAGTAACCAATATTGTTATCCGTTAGTTTCCTTAAATCCTAAGCTCAAGGATTGGATGGTTTATCCTAATACAGATATTTGTATTGAGGGATTTCCTAGATCTGGAAACTCTTTTGTACATCAAGCTTTTCAACTATTCAATCCGAAGGCTAAAGTTGCACATCATATCCATGTCCCTATGCAGGTCATGAAGGCGATTCAGTATTCTATTCCTGCTGTGGTCATAATAAGAAATCCTCTTCACGCTACAGGGTCTTCACTTCTTTCACACCCGCATTTAGATTCAGATCTGATTCTAAAAAATTATATCAATTTTTATAAAAAATTGATGCCCTTCAGAAGTCAATTTTTTTCGGTTTCATTTGAAGATGCAACTCAAAATTTTCCCAACCTTGTTATGTCTGTCAATCAAATATATAGAACCGAATTTCTGTGTGATGCCATGACAGATAGTAACATTAAGAAAATTTTTATGAAAATTGAAGAGCAGCATGAAACAAATCATCAACCTCAACATATGATTGCATTACCAACTAAAGAAAAAGAAGAATTAAAAGATGGCATATACAAAAAAATTAAACAATCTTATTTTATTTCTAATGCCGAGGAAATTTATAAAGAATTTTTGAAGAATTGAATT
>JBAVRC010000212.1:0-3614 GCA_049694615.1 Thermosynechococcaceae cyanobacterium
AAGTTGTATACCTTCGTTTTTCTACCCAAGCCTACTTATCTGAAATTGCATTGGATGGATCGGTAGCGGCGATCGCAGAACTACCGGATGCCATCTTTCTCAATGGTATTACCCCGCTCTCCAGCGAAATTTATCTCATTGCAGATTCTTATCGTGGTGCAATTTGGCAGTTGAATCTGACCCATCATCAGGTTGCCCTGTGGATTGAACATCCGCTACTGGCCCGATCTGAACCGGATGCTGTTTTCCCAGCTGTGAATGGTTTAAAGATTTTCGATCAGGTGCTTTATGCCTCCAATACCCAGCAACAAACCCTCGTCCGCATTCCCATCCAGAATAATCTGCATCCCGGCGAACCTGAAATCTTTGTCGAGGGTGTGAATATCGATGACTTTGCCTTCGATACGGCTGGCAATCTCTATGGCACGACCCATGTATTTAACAGTGTGGTTCAGGTTTCTCCCCAGGGCGAAGTGGTGGTCATTGCCGGAGCGGAACAAGGAATGGTCGGGACAACCGCTTTAGCCTTCGGACAGGGCGAGCATCGTACCCATGCCTACGTTGTGACCAATGGCGGAATGTCCTATCCGCCTCCCACCGGTCTAGAAACAGCCAAAGTGGTGCAATTGGCCATTGGGCAGGAGGGCTTGGCACTATGAATCTGACCGACACGAATGATCCGCCCGTTACAGTCGATGTGATGAGGCAAGCCAAGCCGGGGTGCGAGGCAGAATTTGAACGTGCGTTAGCTGACATTATTGCCGCCGCCGAAGGCTTTGAAGGCCACCTCGGTGCAAATATTTTCCGGTCTAACGATGGCGGCCATGCCGAATATCGCATTATTTTCAAATTCGACCATCTCAGTTCATTGAAACGATGGGAAGATGCACCGATTCGGGCGCGCCTTCTGGAACGCGTCAACCGTCTGACGCTGGGGGAAGGGAAGTTACAGATCCTCACAGGGTTGGAAACTTGGTTTACCTTGCCTGCGCAAAAGGCGATCGCCCCACCGCCTCGTTACAAAATGGTGCTACTGAGCTGGATAGTGATTTTTCCGTTATCAAATGTTCTGCCGCCCCTTCTCAAAACTGTATTGGCCCCTCTCCCCTCTCTCCTTCAAGGCGTGATTAGCGCATTTTGTATGGTTCTGCTGATGACGTATATTGTGATGCCTCGCGTCACCAAGCTCTTTGCACCTTGGCTTTATCCGACTTCCTGAACCCGTTGCCACAAGCAGCTGCGACTATCAATTTTCGTGTTGATTGGCTTTGCGATGGCACAAGGCAGATCCACTGGATGCTGAAGATGCGGCATCTGGCATATAGAACCTGTATCTGCAATGGTTGAGGCTAGGATTGAGGCGATCGCCCTGTCTTGCTTACGCGGTTTTTGATCGAGTGATTGGGTTGACTCGTGCGCTAATCCCATCTTGGGAGGGGCAGGGGTGGGTTGGTCGATGGCGCTATTGACTAACCCACCCCTCCAAGGAGGGGATTTTCGGTTTTCTTACTTCATTTTGGGTTGTGTGGGGTAGGAGGCGATAGCTACACACCAAGAGTCCGCATTTGCGCCTGTTTAGCGATAGTTTGCGATCGCAGGGAATGCATATTTTAGACAAACTCAAGACTTTGCCAAACTTGTTCGGTCCTGTATGCGCTGTTGAAGACGATGGATTACATCAGCACTTAATTCTTCTTCAGGCTCAACTATTTCGCGCTCTGCCAAAATTGCTTGTATCTCAGCAGATGAGGCTTTGCCCAACTGCTGTAAACGTTCAGAGAAAGACTGCTCTTGCTGCTTTACATCTGCTTCAGATAAGACTTGAACTGAATAGGCAGAGGAAACTTGCCGAGTCAAAGCATAGACAATATATTGATTAAGAGACACTCCCTCACTTTCGGCAAGGTGAGCCAACTGTTGATGAAGTGTTTCAGGCAATCGTAGTGTTAATCGACTCATGATTCTCTCCTTCAAGTAGCTAACTTAATGACCAATTCAGTCGGCGTAATCACTCTTAGGCCAAGAAACTCACGCGCTTTCTGAAAATCGCGAATGTTAGAGGTCACGACGATTGCGCCTGCATTCATTGCACAATCGATGATCAGGTCGTCGCCCGGATCGGGAGAGGTTGGCCGCCATGAATAATAGATGGCTGTGAATTGCGCATGATTCAGTAGCGCTCCAAGGACAGGCTGAATTTTTTGCCAACGTTGTTTGTTCAGTTTGCGAGCTAAAACATCTTCATATTCATACGCGATCGCATCGGAGACACAAACCTCTAATAAGTCTGCCAACCATAAATCAATGATGAGTCCCGCAGAACCCCCCTGTTTTGTTAATCCTTCAAAAATCACATTGGTGTCAATGACAACACGTAATCCAGTCATGACACTACTATAGCACCGTTGGCGGTGTCATTGAAATGGTGATCGCCGAAAGGTTTCATTATTGTGTGAGGATCAACTTGGAGAATCACGCTCACGAATTTAAAGGAGATTGTACATTGCCCCAAAAGGTGATCGCACTGTCTTGCTTACGCGGTTCTTTGCAGAGGGATGAGGAGGAGATCGTTTCACACCAAGAGTCCGCGTTTGCTCCCGTTCGATGGTGGTGGGCGATCACCTATCTATCTATGCGCTTTGGTTGCAGAACTATTGACCGCTCCGTCTCCTAATTCTGCTAGATGACGGATTAGCAACGGTTTTGTTTGATGTTCAGCTTAGCGATCGCCACTGATATCATTACGAATCAAGTTGAGTTCAGCAAGGAGCATATTAAGGCGTTAGGGAAGTTTTTTCAGGTTGATCTTGGGCTATTTCTTTGATGCGATTACCTACGGTCGGTTGTGGACCATTGCGCTACGGATGCGGCAGTAGAAGATCTGAGGCGATCGTTTTGCGGATTCAGAAAACCAATCTTCTCAATATTCGCAGTATTTCTGAAGGCAGGTTATGATCAAGACGAGTTACCGTGACAAAGTAAAATGTTGAAAGTTACTGTGGAAGAAGCTTTGCGCGATCTAAAGCCCTTGTTGGAGCAAGTTGCTCAGGGGGAAGAGGTTATTTTGTGCGAACAGGATAAGGCATTTGCTAAATTGGTGCCGTTGAAATCAAGGGAACGATGGCTGGCTGATATGGCGGAATTCAGAGGGTCATTACAGTTTAGTGGAGAAGCATTAAGCTCAACGATTGTTAAAGGGCGTCAAGAGGATCGCGATTGATTTATCTCGATACAAGCGTTATTGCTCCTTTCTATTGGCAGGAGCACCTGAGTGAAGTAGTGCAAGAATTATTGCGCAATGAGGCTGAAGTTGTTTTGAGTCAGTTGGTTGAAGTAGAGCTATTCTCAGCTTTGTCGCGGCGTGTCAGGATGGGAGAGATTTCTCAAGCTCAGGCTGGAGCGATCGCTGATCGGTTTGAAGTAGATATCGATGATGGATTTTATACTCGTCTTCCAGTTGAAGCCTTGCACTATAGCCCTCTTTTGTTACTCTCACGAGAGAAAAATCTGAAACCCTCTCTGGGCAAAGATCTTTGCTAAACTCTCAAATTTTAGGAAAGTGTTAGAAATTCAGAGATGTAAACCATGCCCTATAAGCCTTTGCGGACTTTTGG
>JBAVRC010000213.1:0-5350 GCA_049694615.1 Thermosynechococcaceae cyanobacterium
CTATCGCTCAATGAACTACATCTCCCGCCACATGGAAGAAACCTACGGGATTCCCTGGTTGGAATATAACTTCTTTGGTCCCACCAAAATCGCCGAATCGCTGCGAGAAATTGCCTCGAAGTTCGACGAAACGATTCAGGCCAAAGCGGAAGAAGTGATTGCCAAGTATCAGGCCCAAACCGATGCGGTGATCGCTAAATATCGGCCACTTTTGGAAGGCAAAACCGTTGCCCTGATGGTAGGCGGTCTGCGGCCCCGTCACGTTGTCCCAGCCTTCTATGACCTGGGCATGAAATTGATTGGCACCGGGTACGAATTTGGCCACAACGACGACTACAAACGCACGACCCACTACGTCGAAAACGGCACGTTGATCTACGACGACGTTTCGGCCTATGAGTTTGAGGAATTTATCAAAGAACTCAAACCCGATTTGGTGGCCTCCGGCATTAAGGAAAAATATGTCTTCCAGAAGATGGCCTTGCCCTTCCGCCAGATGCACTCCTGGGATTATTCCGGCCCCTACCACGGCTACGACGGCTTCGCGATCTTTGCCCGTGACATGGATCTGGCCCTCAATAGCCCCACCTGGGGGTTAATCGAAGTGCCCTGGAAAAAAGCTGAGGCGACCGTTGCCTAACGGTGATCGCGCCCCTAGACGAGGGGAACTCGAACGCTCACGCTCAACCCTCCCAATGCTTGGCCTTCTCCCCTCGTCTTTTCTTACGCGCCTTGCTCTCAAATCTCTCCACCCCTACTGCCGCACCGAGGAGATCGAATCATGGCTCAACATGACGTCAATCAGATCAAAGACCACGCCACCCTCTTCCATCAAGACGAATACCAAGAGCTTTTTGAGGCAAAAAAAGCCTTTGAAGGCGGTCATAGCCCGGAAGAAGTGAATCGCGTGGCCGACTGGACTAAAACCTGGGAATATCGCGAAAAGAACTTTGCCCGCGAAGCCTTAACTGTCAACCCTGCTAAAGCCTGTCAACCCCTCGGCGCGATCCTCGCGGCGGTCGGGTTTGAAGGAACGCTACCCTTTGTTCATGGCTCCCAAGGCTGTGTTGCTTACTTCCGTAGCCACTTTACCCGCCACTTCAAAGAACCCTTTTCAGCAGTGTCTTCTTCCATGACAGAAGATGCGGCAGTATTTGGCGGTCAGAACAATATGATCGACGGGTTGGCCAACAGCTATAACCTGTACAAACCCAAAATGATTGCGGTTTGCACCACCTGCATGGCGGAAGTCATCGGGGACGACTTGCAAGCGTTTATCACCAATGCCAAGGCCGCTGGGTCAGTGCCGGAAGAATTCCCCGTGCCCTATGCCCACACCCCCAGCTTTGTCGGCTCCCACATCACGGGCTACGACAACATGATGAAGGGGATTTTGACCAATCTAACCAAGGATCAAAAAGGGGAAACCACCAACGGCAAAATCAACTTTATTCCCGGCTTTGAAACCTATATTGGCAACCTGCGGGAAGTGAAACGCATTGCCGAATTGATGGGGGTTAACTACACCCTGCTCGCCGACAACTCGGAATACTTAGATTCTCCCAACACGGGCGAGTACAACATGTATCCCGGTGGCACGCCCTTGGCCGCAGCAGCCGACTCCATCAATGCCGAAGCGACGATCGCCTTCCAAGCCTACTCCACCGTCAAAACCCGTGAGTACATCGGCACCGATTGGAAGCAACCCACCTATGTGGCTCGTCCCGTGGGCATTCGGGGCACTGACGAGTTCCTGATGAAGCTCTCGGCCCTTACCGGACAGCCCATTCCTGCCGAACTAGAGGCCGAACGCGGTCGGGCAGTGGATGCCATTACGGACTCCCAAGCTTGGCTCCACGGCAAACGGATTGCCATGTACGGCGACCCGGATCTAGTCATTGGACTAACTCAGTTCTTGCTAGAACTCGGCGCAGAACCCGTCCATATCTTGGTCTCCAACAGCAACGATGTCTTTGAAACTGAGCTACGAACTCTGCTGGATTCCAGTCCCAGTGGTCAAGGTGCCACCATCCACGGTGGCCGCGACCTGTGGCACATGCGATCGCTCCTGTTCACCGAACCCGTCGACCTGTTGATTGGCAACTCCTACGGCAAGTACCTCTGGCGTGATACCCATACACCCCTGGTGCGGATTGGTTACCCGATCTTTGATCGCCACCACCTGCACCGCTATGCCACCTATGGGTATCAAGGTGCGATCAACCTGCTCAACTGGATTGTGAACACACTCCTAGATGAGTTGGATCGCAACACGATTATCCCCTCCAAGACCGATATCTCCTACGACCTGATTCGTTAACCCCTGCCGGGAGTAGGGTTTGCTCGACTACTCTACTCCCGACTCGCCGATGGTGACTCCTATGACCACAATGACTCACTCCCACGCCCACGATCATTCCTTCATTCCGAGAAAGCCATCCCAAAATCGACTGCTCGCACCGCTGCGGCAATGGGTGGATGGCATTGAAGTCGGTGATCGCCAACTCGCCCACCTGCTCTGTAAAATCATTCCCTGTCAGTGCGCCTTTGAACGCGATATTACCCTCTTTGGGCGCAAATATCACATTCCCGCCCTGTGTAAACTGAACCCGCTGTACGACGAAGTCGTCGGCCTGCGCTTCCGGGCACTGAGTTATCTCACCGATGTGTGCGGCGAGGATGTGACGCCCTACATTTGCTAGCGATTGGTCTTGAATTTTCCCGTCCACTTCCTTTATTGGGGACATGAGCCATGAAAATGACCCAGGGCAAAATCAACGAACTCCTCAGCGAGTCGGCCTGCGAACATAACCACAAAAAAGAAGGGAAGGGCAAAAACAAGTCCTGTACGCAGGTCGCTCAACCCGGTGCAGCCCAAGGCGGATGCGCCTTTGACGGAGCCATGATTGCCCTCGTGCCCATCACCGATGCTGCCCATCTGGTTCACGGCCCGATCGCCTGTGCGGGCAACTCTTGGGGCAGTCGGGGGAGTTTGTCTTCCGGCCCCATGCTCTACAAGATGGGGTTCACCACCGATATCACCGAAAACGACATCATTTTCGGGGCTGAAAAGCGGTTGTACAAGGCCATTCAAGAAGTCCACCAGCGCTATGCCCCCGAAGCCGTGTTTGTCTATGCCACCTGCGTCACGGCCTTAATTGGCGACGATTTGGATGCGGTGTGTCAGAAAGCTGCCGAGAAAACCGGAATTCCGGTGATTCCAGTCAACTCTCCCGGTTTCATTGGCAGCAAAAACCTGGGGAATCGCGTCGGCGGCGAAAGCTTGTTGGAGTATGTGGTGGGCACCGCCGAGCCGGAGACCACCACCCCCTATGACATTAATCTCATCGGCGAATACAACATCGCGGGGGAACTCTGGGGTGTGTTGCCCTTGTTCGAGAAATTGGGCATTCGCGTCCTGGCCAAAATTACCGGAGACGGTCGCTACAAAGATATCTGCGCCTCCCACCGCGCCAAACTCAACGTGATGATCTGCTCCAAAGCGTTGATCAACATGGCGCGGAAGATGGAAGAACGCTACGGCATTCCCTACATTGAAGAATCCTTCTACGGCGTAGAAGATATCAATCGCTGTCTCCGCAATATTGCCCTGAAGCTGGGTGATTCTGCGTTGCAAGAGCGGGTTGAAGATCTGATTCGCACCGAAACTGCACAGTTGGATCGCGATCTCGCGCCTTACCGTGCCCGTCTCAAAGGCAAGCGCGTCGTGCTCTACACGGGCGGCGTGAAAAGCTGGTCGATTATTTCGGCAGCGAAGGATTTAGGCATGGAAGTCGTGGCCACCAGCACCAAAAAGAGTACGGAAGAAGATAAAGCCCGCATTCGCGAGTTGCTAGGAGCCGACGGCATCATGATGGAAAAGGGCAATGCCCAGGAATTGCTGCGGGTGATCGATAAAACCAAAGCCGACATGCTGATTGCGGGCGGACGCAACCAATACACCGCCCTCAAAGCCCGCATTCCCTTTTTAGATATCAACCAGGAACGTCACCATCCCTACGCCGGATATGTCGGCATGGTGGAAATGGCCCGCGAACTGGATGAAGCGCTCTACAGTCCGGTCTGGGCGCAAGTGCGTTCTGCTGCGCCTTGGGATATGGAGGAGGCTGTGTAATGGCGACCGTAAACTTACCGAAGAAATCCGTTGCGGTGAATCCCCTCAAGCAGAGCCAGCCCCTCGGCGCGGCACTGGCCTTCCTGGGACTCAAAGGAATGATGCCCCTCTTCCACGGCTCCCAAGGCTGTACCGCCTTTGCCAAGGTGATGCTAGTGCGCCACTTCCGCGAAGCCATCCCTCTCTCGACCACCGCCATGACGGAAGTAAGCACCATCCTGGGTGGCGAGGACAATGTGGAACAAGCCATCTTGACCCTGGTGGAAAAATCGAAGCCCGAAATCATCGGACTCTGCACCACGGGCCTGACGGAAACGCGGGGCGACGACATGGAAGGCATTCTGCGCCAGATCCGCAAACGCCACCCCGAACTCCACGACCTGCCCATCGTGTTTGTCTCCACCCCCGACTACCGAGGCGCGCTCCAGGATGGCTTTGCCGCTGCCGTTGAAAGCATCGTAACCGAGCTACCCATCGCCGGAGAAGTTCGCTCCGACCAGGTGAACTTGCTGGTCAGTTCCGCCCTCACGCCAGGGGATGTCCAAGAACTCAAAGATATTCTGGCCGCCTTTGGGTTAACGGCGATCGCCGTTCCCGATCTCTCCGCATCTCTGGACGGGCACCTAGAGGATGCTTCCAGTGCGATTACAAGCGGCGGCACTAGCCGTGCCGAACTGCGGGAAATGGGGAGTTCCGTCTACACCCTCGCCATCGGTGAAAGTATGCGGGGGGCAGCTCAAATTTTGCAAACACGCTTTGGGATTCCCTTTGAAGTGATTCCCCACCTAAGCGGGTTGGCTGCCGTGGACGAGTTCTTGCAGGGGCTGTCGGATCTGAGCGGTGTTGCGGTTCCAGCCCAGTACCGCCGCCAGCGGCGTCAGTTGCAGGATGCCATGCTGGATACCCACTTCTACTTCGGTCGCAAGCAGGTAGCCTTGGCCCTAGAACCGGACTTGCTCTGGTCTACCACCCAGTTCTTGCAATTGATGGGAGCCGAAGTGCAGGCTGCGGTGACGACGACCAAATCACCGTTGCTCCAGGATCTACCTTTGGATTCCGTCACCATTGGCGACCTGGAGGACTTCGAGCAACTGGCAGCGGGGGCGGATTTGCTGATTACCAACTCCAACGGCGCGGCGATCGCCCGCAAGCTGAAGATTCCCCTCTACCGTCAGGGCTTGCCCATCTTTGATCGGTTGGGGAATGGTGCAGCTT
>JBAVRC010000214.1:0-7140 GCA_049694615.1 Thermosynechococcaceae cyanobacterium
CCCCTGCGAGAAAGAATAAGACCGAAGCAATCAGGCAGTGAGAAATCATCTGGAGCATTGCGCCGCTCATGCCAATGTCTGTAAAAGACGTAATACCCAACAGCACAAACCCCATGTGAGAAACCGAAGAATAGGCCAAACGGCGCTTCATATTGGTCTGGGCAAAGGAGTTAAATGCACCATAAATAATATTGACGACGCCCAAAATGGCCAGTATGGGAGCAAAGTAAATATGCGCATCCCCCAACAGTTCCATGTTGAGACGGATGAGTCCATAGGCTCCCATCTTGAGCAGCACGCCAGCCAAAATCATTGAAACAGGGGCCGAAGCCTCCCCATGGGCATCCGGCAGCCAAGTATGCAGGGGAAAGACGGCCAGCTTTGCACCAAAAGCGATCAGCAATCCAGCATAGAGCGGAATTTCTAAGGCTAGCGGGTAATGCTTGAGACCTAGCTCAGCCATATCGAACGTGATGTTTCCGCCATAAAGTCCCATCCCAAATGCCGCCACGAGGATAAAAACAGAAGCCGTTGCCGTGTAAAGCAAAAATTTAGTGGCAGAATACTGGCGGTTTGGCCCGCCCCAAATTGAGACGAGCAAATAAATAGGAATTAACTCTAACTCCCACATAATAAAGAGGAGCACCAGATCTTGAGCGACAAAAACCCCGATTTGCGCCGAATACAACAGCAGCATGAGGCAATAGTAAAGCCGTGGTTTGCGATCGACCTGCCAAGACGCAAAGATCGAAAGCGTTGTCACCAATCCAGCTAAAATCACCAGCGGAACTGACAGCCCATCAACCGATACCGCCCAACTTAGCCCCAAGGTGGGGAGCCAATCATACTTCTCTACAAGCTGAAACGAAACATTGCTCGGATCGTAATGTGCCCAGAAGACGTAGCACATCAGCATAAATTCTAGAATGCTGACGCCGAGGGCGTACCATCGCACTGTTTTACCGTCTTTGTCCGGCAGAAATGGGATGGCTATAGAGGCCAAGGCAGGCAGCAAAATGATTGTGGTCAACCAGGGAAATGAATCCGCCATGATGTTGAGTAAAAATACTTATTCGCCAATAAAGTTATTTTATGAACAAGTGTGAAGTTTTATTCATCGAACTTTCAATGCGATAACTATTGATAGGCTCTATTCTGCTGAAAAGTCTTGCTCCAGGCCATTTTTGGTTCAAAACATCATCTCCGGTGGCGGCCAAGGCGATCGCGATAACGCAATCCCATCATCCGAATGGGTCTGCATTGCCCGTCAGCGCGAGTCCAAAGGGGTGGGTGCCCCTCTCGCGATGCAGCATCGTTCTGCAGGTCTGCTGTCAGGCGATCATGAGGATGACAGGTCGATTTACGGTCCTATATCCTCTATGGTAGGGGTATCTCAGTGCGCCCCGGCCCATTGATACGGGTTGCTTTGAAAAAGCGCTGTGGCAGTCAACGCTGTGTAGGCGGGGACCGTAAAGGTCCGTGGGTGTTGGATGACGTTGTTAAACCGAAGCGATCGCGAAATTTCATGCTAAGCCGTGTTGCAGATTCGATTTATTGGCTGAATCGCTATATTGAGCGTGCCGAAAATGTTGCCCGTTTTTTGGATGTCAACCTAACGCTCCTGTTGGACATGCCCAACATTCAACAACAGTGGGAACCGCTAGTGGTCACCACCGGAGACTTGCCCTTTTTTAAGGAACATTATGGGGCGACCACCTCGGAATCGGTGACGCAGTTTCTGGTGTTCGACCGCGAGTACCCCAATTCCATCTTGTCCTGCCTTCACTCCGCCCGCGAAAATGCCCGATCCGTGCGAGAAGTGATTTCTTCGGAAATGTGGCAGCAGGTCAATGCGTTTTATCTCATGGTTTCAGAAGCCAGTCGCGATTTGTCGTTGCCAGACCTGACAGACCTGCTGACTGAAATTAAGCAGTCCAGTCATTTGTTTGCCGGGGTGATGGATGCCACCATGTCCCATAACGAGGGCTGGAACTTTGGCCAAATGGGACGGTTTCTCGAACGGACTGATAAAACCTCCCGGATTCTGGATGTGAAATATTACATGCTGCTGCCCTCAACGGACGATGTGGGCACCACCATCGACGAATTGGGTTGGATTGCCCTGCTGCGTTCTGCCAGTGCTTATGAAATGTATCGCAAACGCAGTATGCAACATCGCATTACCCCAGCCGGGGTGGCCGAGTTTTTAATTTTGGACCCGGAATTTCCGCGTTCCATCCGGTTTTGTTTGTTTCAATTGGAGCGATCGCTCCATCAAATTACCGGGACACCCTTCGGCATGTGGCGCAATCCCGTGGAACGCACCATCGGTCGAGTTCGCTCCGACCTAGAGTATGTGACGATTACCGAAATTATTACCGGGGGCATGCACGAATTCCTCGATGGGTTGCAACAGCAAGTCAATACCATTGACCAGGATGTCTTCGAGACCTTTTTCTCTCGCGCGCCTCTGACCATCAAAGGAGACAGCCAAATTCAGACCCAAAAGGGATGAAGTACGCCATTACCCATCGAACGGTCTACACTTACCCACAGTCGGTGGTGTTAAATCCCCACACCCTGCGGCTGTGTCCGCGTACCGACGGCTTTCAACGGCTCCAGGACTATCGGTTGCAGATTGATCCTGCCCCCCAAGGCCAAACCCAGCTTCTCGATGCTGAGGGCAACACCGCAACCCGTTGCTGGTGGGGCGATACGCCTGTGACCACCCTCGCCATTGAGTCGATTGCGACGGTGGAAACCCTGTGCAGCAATCCCTTTAGCTATCTTTTAGAGCCTTGGGCCACCCAGTTGCCCCTGGACTATCCCGTGGCCTTACTGGGGTCGCTGCATGCCTACTTGCAACCCTTACCCTTTAGCAGTTTGGCCCCTGACCCAACGGCCACTCAACTGGCCCAAGAGATTGCCCACGCGGTGCATTGGAATACCGCCCATTTTCTCTCGGAACTCAATCAACGCATTTATCGGCAATTGCAGTATCAGGTCCGCGAAGTAGGTCATCCCTTGCCCCCTAGCCTCACTTGGTCTCAGCAGAGTGGCTCCTGTCGAGACTTTGTGGTGTTGTTTATGGCGGCTTGTCAAGCCGTTGGTTTAGCGGCTCGATTTGTCAGCGGCTATGAAGAAGGGGATCCGGCTTACGAACAGGTACTCCACGCCTGGGTTGAGGTGTATTTACCGGGAGCAGGGTGGCGCGGCTATGACCCCACCCTAGGGCTGGTGGTGAGCAACCGTCATGTGGCGATCGCCGCCAGTGGATGGCCCCGCTATGCCGCGCCCGTGATGGGCACCCATCGGGGTGGGAATGGCGCTCCCGCTGTTTTGCACAGTGATATTGCCATTCAAAATCTCGATGCAGTGCCCCAACAATAGCGAGGGTGGATGATCAGGGTGTAAAACGAAAGAGAGTCCCCAAATTGAGGGTTCCGCCAGCAAAAGTTGTGCCGAAAACATTAGTCCCTTGTTTCACCATTGTGCCTGCGGGGTAAGATCCATTGGTGCCCTTGAAGCTAAAAATGCCCGGTGTCACCACACCTGCCAAAGTCATTTTATAAATTGTCCCGCAACCAGCAGCGTTGATGCCAAATAGGTTAGTGATCGGACACGGACCACTTCCTCCAGCCATTGTTGTTCCGTAGAGCAGCGATCCGACCTGATTGAGCCGAGCATAGGGAATGTTGCCCTTTGCTCCAGTGAATGAATGAAGAACTTTATAGCCGGCGCCCGTGGCCTCAATCTTAAATATTGTGCCCTGGGGCCCACTGCCGCCGTAGAGCGTTGTACCGTATACCTTGCCATTGCTGGCCTTCATTAGCCCAGTCCGGGGGGTATCGCCATCCGTACCGCCAATAAAGGTGTGCAACACCTTGTAATTTTTGCCCTTCGTGGTAATGCTGTAGATCAAGCCTTTATTGGCTCCAGTCGTAGAATACGCGCTGGTGCCAAACAAGACCCCTGTCCTGGCTTCAACGATTTTGGCTTCAACCGGAATCAGATCATTGGAAAAGACAAATAAAACCTTTGGGGTAACCGTCGTTGCGCCGCTAGGGGTCAGAGAATAAAGTATGGGGGGTTCCGAGAAACTAGAAAGATTGGAAACCCCGTAGAGCTTCTTGTCACTACCCAACGTTACACCGCCAGAAGGGAAGATAGGCTGACCGCTAACCCTGGGAAACGTGGCGATCGTCTGCACCGCACCGGTGGCCAGATTGACGCTAAAAGCCGACCCGCAGCCATCTGCATTGAGGCCAAATATGCCAAAGGATGAGCAGGCTCCCCCCAAGGTGCTACCCCCATAGGTTGTGGTGCCGTAGAGGAAGCCATTATGTTCAACCAATGTACTCCACGGACCAGCTCCATCCCCTTGAGCTGTACCCTTAAAAGAATGGATAATTTTAGGGCGGGTACCCGTCGGAGAAATTTTGAAGACGGTCCCCAGATTATTGGCTCCCCCAATGAAGGTTGTGCCATAGAGATTGCCATCGCTGGCCAGCACTTGTCCAGCCAGGGGAACTGCCCCATCGCTAATACTTGAACCCCGGAAGGAATATATTTTGCTGAAGCTAACAGCGCTGGCGAGCTGGTCGCAAATGGAACAATTGAGAGGGGCCAGCGAACCCTTCTGGCCAGATTTCATGAACTGGCCCATTCCAGCAGGCGTAGCAACCTTACCTTTTTGGCCCAGAGCCGATTGAGTTAAAGATGTTGTGGCACTTAAAAAGAATAAGACAAAAATTAATCTATAAACTAAAATTTTGCTTGAGTATCTGAACGGTGAGTGAGCGTTAAATGCTTTCCGATAAATTTTCATGGCCAACCATCCCAAATTAATGATCATCCGTTGAGGATTTTGGAATTGACTGAGAATTTTATGGCCATAAGAATCTCTGAGAGCCTGAGTATAGCTGAAAGATCTTAGATTGAAAATATGTTCTCAATAAAAAATAATTTTGCTTAAAGTTTATTCAAAATAAAATAATAAGTAGTATTTACACTTCATCGAGCTTTCATCTATCCATACAAGCCATCGTGTTGCCTTCGGCGAGATGACAAGCGATCCTTCGGTCTGCAGATCGTGACTGCGATTCATTGTGATCACAATCACGCAATGGACTGATCAACATTACAACATTGGCATTCAAATTTGGGGACTATACATCTATAGAGCGAATGGTTCTATGTCAATGCTGTGTTCAGGAGGTAACGACCCATGACCCCAGAAACGATCCAAGCCCTAGGTACCCTGAGAGAAGACTTTTACAAACGGTTTCAAAAGGCATTGCGCAAGTCTCTCAACCTGGAAAAGAAAAATGCCTTAATCTTTAACCCGTCCTTCCAGTCTGTTGCGTCTTGGGTAGACGACAAAGGGCGCATGAACTTTATAAGTGTGTATGCGCATCAAGCGCCAGACGCCTTGTTCCCTGATCACAATTTGGTTTTGCGGATATCGCTCAACTGTCGAGCCGATAGATCTCTGGAGGCGAATCGTCCTGCCGGGTCCAAGTTCAACCGGGACTGGAGTTTGGAATTAACCCTGCTGCCAGAGGAAGCTTTGGACTTTGCCCCTTGGATTGTAAGTTGGGTTGCAGCTCAGGATAATCCCACCCTGGCACTCAAGTCTCCACCCTACCCCGTTGAATCGAGCCAGTCTTTCACGGCAGGCTGCGATCGCCTGTGGACCGAGGCGGCGTGGAAATCGATCACCCTCGACACACCGAAGGTTCGCCGCAACGATCTGGCCCCGCTTTTCTCCATGGCGGCATAACGACCGTCGATTAACCGCGAGGTTGGACTGGCGCTGCAAAACGCTAGCTTTCAGTAGCCGGGGATAAATTAAACAGCAGTTGCAGGGATTGCATGGCCCGTTGACGGGCTTCGATGTCTTGCTGTGCCCGCAGTTGGACCATCGGATCATGAAGAATTTTGTTGACAATCCCGCGAGTCAGCGCTTCAATCACTTCCTGGTGTTTGTCGGCAAATTCAGTGCCCAGACGCGAGAGGGCTTTTTCCAATTCTTGTTCGCGAATGGTTTCGATTTTGGCCCGGAGACTGTTGATGGTGGGCACGGTTTCTAGCGATCGCCACCATACATCGAAGGCTTCCAACTCTTCTTCTAGAAGCGCTTCGGCTTCCATGGCCATCTGCCGACGACTTTCTTGGTTCTGAGCCACGACGGCCTTTAAATCATCGACATTGAAGGCCCGCACCGCCACCAATTCGTTGACATTGGTATGTACATTGCGGGGCACGGCAATATCCACAATCATCATGGCACTGCCTTGACCCACGATGGGTTCCAAGACGGCGCGATTCAAAATGGGTTCTGTGGCTGACGTACTGGTAAACACTAAGTCGGAATGGGCTAACACCACCTCTAGGTCGGAGAATGGGTGGAGCTTGAGATCGGCCTCTTTGAACTGTCCGGCCAAGTCCTGTGCCCGTTGCAGAGAGCGATTCAGAATTGTAATTTGATTGGCCCCTTTGCTGAGCAAATGTTGGACTAGTAGACGGGACATTTTACCTGCCCCTAAGATGGCCACCCGACAGGTGGACAGCTGATCCAGTTTCATTTGGGCGAGTTCCACTGCCGCCGAACTAATGGAAACGGCCCCAGTCCCAATACTGGTTTCCGTGCGCACCCGTTTCCCCGCCGAAATGGCTTGTTTGAAGAGACGATTCAAAATCGATCCGGCCCCATCGTACTGTTGCGCGAGTTTGTGGGTGTGTTTGACCTGGGACAAAATTTGCCCTTCGCCTAAGACGAGACTGTCTAACCCAGATGCTACCCGCATTAAGTGCATCACTGCATCTTGGTGCAACAAAATAAACAGATGATGGCGCAATTCATGCAGCGGAATATGACTCCATTCCGCCAGAAATTGGGTTAGCTCGCGCACGCCATTTTCAGTTTCTTTGGCAATGACATAGACTTCTAGACGATTGCAGGTGCTGAGAATGGCCACCTCTTCCAAGTGAGGGTAACTGCGCAGTTGGGCGATCGCCTGTTCTTTGGCATCGTCAGGAACGCTCAATTTTTCCCGAATCTCCACGGGTGCTGTCTTATGGCTCAGCCCGACAACCGCTATATTCATAACTCCTTCCTGGCAATGCACTGCTTCTCAA
>JBAVRC010000215.1:0-2075 GCA_049694615.1 Thermosynechococcaceae cyanobacterium
GGCGATCCCCTTCAACCACCAGCACACAGCTAGAGCGCGCCTCGTTGCGAAGCTCTTCGCTGTCGATATTCCTTGAAGTCGGACAGACCGATCTCATCTCGCTCATCAGAGCGATGGCGGTCATCACCGTAGTCTCAGGCGTTACCGTCAAGGGGTTCCGGATAATTGCCGACTTAAAATCTGCGGAGTGAAGAGGAACCTCGAACCCCATTCCTTAAGGACCTACCTGTAGAAGCTCAACATTTGGAGAAAAGGAACATCTATTGGATTTTAGACTAATTAGCGATGGGTGGCAAGTTAAAGCAAGAGATCACAGCAATTCCAAATTCAACGCTATATAAGCGTTTCAGCCTTTCTTCTTGAGATTATTCTCAATAGATACATTCGTTTTAATGGCATTGACAAACCTGAACTGATGTAGATTGACTGAAACTCACCTGCAAAACTCCTGTTCAGACAGTATGTAGGAGCAATACAGATCATGGAAAATCATTTGTATTATTTGCTACATTCCGAATTTGGAATTGCTGTTCATTATTCTAAAAGTCCCTCCCAGCGAGAATTTCAGGTATAATTCCAAAATCGTTTCCGTAACCTGCAGAATGTGGGCGAGTAAATCTACTTAATTCTCTCCAGCATTTTATGCACAGCCTCAACCTTCACCCCGATCGCACTAAACCGCTCACCATTATTGACCGCCACAAAACCCAGTAGCCCCAGCACAGCGATAGTGCTGAACATCCCCCAGCCCAAGCTAAATCTCGATGTCAATAGAACGTCCCGGCGCGTTATGGCGATGTACCGCTTGATCTGACTCTGGCTGCTGTTCAGGGCTTGGCTCCGGTCGTCGGTCTCGTGTCTGTTCTCGTCGCTGCTCGGACTTCCCTTTAGACAATCGTTCAACTCCTGGGATAAGCCCGGTTTCTGGTTCTTGGACGGTTTCGGCGATCCGCTCGTCATTTGCTGCGGCAGACGCAGGCAGAGAACCTCCATCACCGTCGTCGTTTTGTCTAAGACTGGCTTCCAACTCGTCAAGATGACATTCAATTCGCTCGTTGCTTGCCCGAAGCCCTGCGTTTGTCGCTCTAAGGCTTTCAGTCGATTCTCTAACTCGCTCAGCAAGTGCGTCCCCCGCTCGAACGAGGTCGCCGAACGCTGCTGTTCCTGGGTCGTTCGTTGCATCTCCGACGTATTCGCCAAGATCGCTTCCACTAACCGATGGTTCGATTTCGCCGTTTCCTGCTGTCCCTCCATGAGCGATTGGTTGGTCCGAATCCATAACCCCAGTTTTTCCTCTATCCTGCGGAACTGTTCTTGATTCCATAGGTGATCGGCACTTTGTTGTTTCGCCAAATACCCTACAGCCTCTTGCAAGGCGATCAATTCCCTTGCGCGATCGCCTTCCTCACATCCTTGACCCAAATCTGCCGCTTGCATTTCGCCTTGACCATTGTTCGTATCCATTGGTTTGATTCAATGCAACTAACTGGATGCAGCAGTGCCAATCAATTCCGGCATGGCTTTACCAGAGTCGGGGGACTTCTCTGCCTTGGTTTTGGACTCGGTTGCTTTGGCGACAGCCGGGAATCCCAGATAGTCCCCTGCTCGTTGCAGTTCCGGCAATGTTCGCGCCAAAAAGCTGTCCGCTAAGATGCGATCACCAAACGGCAGCTTGTCGATGTCAAAGAAGGACAGACATTGACCGTGCAGCTCGTCAAAGACGGAAGCCTCCAGGACGGGTAGATCAATCTCTACCCCCTTGATCTCCTGCAACAGTTTACGGGTGGCTGACTCCTCCCACCGCTTATAGTTCAGCGAACCTTGGTTCCAGATCTGGGACTTGATGACCACGTAGTCCGACTGCTTGCCCCCAAATTTCAACATCGCATCCAGGCTATTGATGGTATTGAAGCCATTGTTCATGACCGTGGCCAAGGTTAGACGATACCTCAGATCTTGCAGCATTCTCGATAAGCCGAGCCAGGAAGGAGTTTGAGAATAATCTCAAAACCATATTGAGCTGCAATATTGGCATGAGTTCTCATGAGTTTAAGTAACTACCCCTGTCAAGGTGA
>JBAVRC010000216.1:0-2383 GCA_049694615.1 Thermosynechococcaceae cyanobacterium
ATCTTGAGGATTAATCAACCAGCCCAATTGCAACCCGCTGGCTAGATATTCCTGCATCTTGTCTTGCAACGGTTTCAGGCGATCGCTCTCGGATCGCAGTTCAATCGCGAAATCGGGACAGATTGGCGGAAATTTCTGGCGTTGTTCGGGCGTCAGTGCACTCCAGCGCTCCAGACTCACCCACGCCGCATCGGGAGAGCGATCGCCCCCACCCGGCAGTTTGAACACCGTCGATGAGCTAAAGACCTCGCCCAAGCCCGCTTGTTCGTTCCAGATTCCAAGCTTGATGATGTAATGAGCCTCTCTTTTACCGCTCTCGCCGCCAACAGGGGACACAATGATCAGTTCTCCTTCGGGGCTACGCTCCATCGCCACATCTTTATTCGCCATGCACAGCTCGTAAAACTGCTCGTGGCTCAGCTTTTGCGTCAATGGCTCTAGATTTAAGACGATGGACGTCATCTCCAACATCCCGCGATCGCAGATCAAATTGTCCCCATTCTAGGCGATCGCCTTAAGCAGACACATCAGTTTTTTTATCATCATGAACAGCGTATTTGCCCAAAAAGTGAATCGCATTCAGGGTTGATGACTGAATACGATTCACTTTTTGGGCTAAAATCTAGCAATTACCAGGAGCTTCAGCACAAGCCTTATCCACTAGAGCCTTAATATTCGTGCTCTTAAATGGGCTTGCCCCTTGCTCTTTAATCGCGTCGCTGACATAACCCCAGGATGTGACCCCGGTCACAATATTTCGCTTGTGGGCAGCGCCATAGCCTGAAACACCTGTCAACGCGGGCGGAATACCATGATTGACGAGCCAAGGACCTCCGCTAGATCCCCCATCCATGAGGGAGCCAATAACCTGATTGTCGGAAGAGGAAGCGTCAATATAAGAAAAAGATTCGTTTTTCTCCATCCGTGAACAGTTGTCCAAACCACATGGATATCCTAACTGGGTGAGCTGGTTTATTACATTTCCCAAGAAATTGGTGTATCCATACCCAAATTTTCCGAACCCGTAGCCAAACTTACCCGTTACATTGCCTATTTTTTGCCCTTTTAGATCGTTCATGACCAAGACGGCAACGTCGTTTTCGCAGACAATTCCAGGTACGGCACAAGAATCCGTTCCATTTAGGTAGCTCTTCAGCGCAAATACCTTTTTATAAGTCCAAACTCCATAAGGCGCACTGGTACCTTCCAGTGCTGGCGTAAACTCGAAATCGGTATAAAATTTTCCAGATCCAAACTCCGAAACACAGTGAGCTGCAGTAACAACAACTCGATCTTTAATGACACTGGCTGAGCAAACAAAAGAACCAAAAGGCGTATTGAACGCGAGTTGGCCAGCGGGGCGATAAGGAAATTTGGATGAGAGGCTGGGGTTACCCAACCCCTTGGCTTGAACCCGAGATGTACTGAAGGGGTGTTTAAACGTACCATAGGCTTGCGAATCAACACCGTCAGAGGTTCCTTTTCGCTTGGGCAACGTTACAGGCTTGCCACGGAAAACTTCCTTAGGTTCTGAACCTTCGACGACACCGGAGGGACCCGGATCTCCACTCACCGGATTATACGTTGGAGCACGCTGCACAAGCTTCTCCATGGGCTTTGCATTCGTATAATCGATAGCAGTTTGCACACCCGGCTTGGCTTCACTGCTAATAACCGTTGATTGAGCCAAACTCGGTGCAAAAGGGGAGCTTGCCACAACAACTGAAACAGCGCTAATCAAAAGAAAAGAATTACTGTTCATGGGCGGTTATAAAATATTAAGTACAACAATTGAGCACTTTTAGCCCTTTCCAAATCTATACCTCACCTATTTAAGATTAAGCGTGGGTAGAGATTAGGTATAGTGTTCTCCAAGGACCTTGATATTCAGAATGATAGGTAACCACTTAAAAGCGTATCGTTGTTACCAATCATGCATTCTTAATCAAGATTCAAACGATTGATTCGCATCATGCATGCTTCAAACACTGCATAATGCCTGTATGGGATATTAGCTGTCGCAAAAGTGTTTGAAAGTGATCTAAGTCACAGCGATGAGACTTTTTATTCGGACTTCTTGCCTAGATTGCTGGTACCCAATCTAGGCGAATCAATACATCATTTAGAGTTGTCTGGAATTTATTGCTGAGGAGGCTTAACCGATGGATGATGTGATTGACCAGGCTTGATGTCTTGAGATCCAGCTGGCTTAGCCTTTTGATCTTGCGATTTGGCATCATCAGGCTGTGCCTCATCAGTTTGTTCTTCCGCATCTTGAGTCTCATCGGGCTGAACTTCATCGGTTTGCTCTTCCGCATCTTGAGTCTCATCGGGCTGAGCTTCGTCGGTTTGCTCTTCCGCATCTTGAGTCTCATCGGGCTGA
>JBAVRC010000217.1:0-5616 GCA_049694615.1 Thermosynechococcaceae cyanobacterium
TCAGTAGTCCGCAATGAAGCTATAACCACCGTAAATCCGTGGCAGTGTAGCTTCCGACAGTAACGCTTTTGTACAGAGATACTGAAAGAGAGGGTTATTCCAGGAGTGTGTTATGAAAACTGCTCAGAATCGCAACTTAAAGGTTCAAGAGCTGACCCAACAGCAAGTTCATCAGATGTCATTGGAAACGCTGAAACGCCATCTGGACCTGTCGAGTTACGGAACCAAGTCATCAGGGGAGAATGTCCTTGATATCTTGCTGAGTGCGGCAGCGAACCGAACCAGTATCGAACGCGAATGCGATGAATTGAGTGGTGCGCCTAGTCCCAATACCGTGCGCGGTGTACTGCGGAACTCGCTAGAACTGCAAAATCTCGAACTCACGTTAACGAGGCCCTTGGGGAGCACTTGAATCCTGTTTACTGGCGATATCCTCAGCATATTGCTGTAGACCTAGTGGATATCCCCTATTACGGGTTGTCAAAGGATGACCCCGATGAAGTTCGCCGGGGCCAAGCCAAATTGGGAACAACCCACTTTCACGTATTTGCAACAGCCTATGTGATTCGTAACCATCGACGGGTCACTTTGGCCTTGCATTATGTTCACCAAGGTGAGACTTGGGTCAGCATACTCGATGCGCTCAAGGGACGGCTCGACGCCATGGGCATTAAAGTCGGGTTGTGGGTGGCAGACCGGGCCTTTTGCTGCGTTAGTGCCTTGCAATGGTTTGACCAACAACCCGAAGCGATTGTGCCCCTGATAGCCCGAGGCAAAAAGTCTCCCCCCTCAGAATGCCGAAAGTTGTTTGAGTCCAAGTATAGTCATTGGGAGACTTACACGATGCACAGCGACTCAGAGGGCGAATTCACGTTTCCCGTCGCGATTGTGCGGCAATATAGTCGACTATCGCGCTTAAAAAACAAATTTATCCCACCCAGAACCCTTGTCTACGCAGTGGTGGGCACGCGGGTTCGCTCTCGGATTCGTCAGCGCAGTGTGACCCAGGTGTGTGCCCTCTATCGCAAAAGATTTGGCATCGAATCGAGCCATCGTCAACTCAACCAGGCTCGGTTGAGAACTTCTTCGAGATCGCCAGAACTCAGATTATTGGCTGTGGGGATTGCTTTTTTACTGCGGAATCTCTGGGCGCTTTGTGCATGGATGGCCCTGGTACACAAAGGCTCTGGGGCTAGAAACGAGGACAGTAAATTCAGGTTCCACACAATTCTGCGTTGGATCGCAAGAGAAGTTGAGCACCGATTGCTCTTACGAACAATGATTTTACTACCTGCGCCTTCTCAGGTATGTTTCTGAGCGAGTTCCTTTTGCATTGCGGACTACTGTTACTGGATTTACAGGCTTCTTGTCCTTACCTTTGTCGATGATTGAGTCATTGGGGTTACCTTGGATCTTCAGTGATTCTGTCACATTGGGCGACGGCAGTGAAGTAATTTTTCAGATGTATCGTGCCACTGTCATCTGGGACGGACAATTCAAGGTTGTGGATGTGGCAGCATCAGAATCAGAGCCACTTTTAGGCATGAGTTTGCTGTATGGATTTAAACTCCAAGTGGAAGCGGTTGAGCGTGGCACTGTCACCATTGAAGCGATGAAGCAGAGTAGCCGTAGCTTGAGTTGACACAGGAAAACCAATCACTTCTGGTTTAATCCCCCTCCACCACCTCAGCGATGGCTAAAATTAAGGGGAACAGTTAAAACCAGTTCAAGCCGATGGCAGTTCGACACCGATATAGCAAAGAAGAATTCGCCTAGCGCGGCGATGCTCTGTATGAGTCAGAGATTCGTCAAAAAGTCGAAGAGGGCAGTCATAGGAAGATCGTCGCGATCGACATTGAAACTGGGCTTTTGAGGTCGGTAATGATAGCCTAACTGCTGCCAAACAACTGCTGAAGTGCTATCCTGATGCCCAAATTTTTGGCATTCAGATCGGACATCGCGCTGTCCATGGTTTTCGCGCCCCAAGCGTATCCGTATAATTATTGGAAATGTGAATACAAACCGAGAGGCAGTTATACAGTCAGCAGTGTTTGATGAAAATAAGCAAAAACAGGAAATTAGAGCCGTTTTACGATTCTGACCAGATATTCTGCACCGGATAATTGCTAAATGCTGAATCAGAACTCATTAACACTAAATTCTGGTTAATGGCTTGGGAGATAATGAGTCGATCAAATGGGTCGGTATGGTGAAAGGGCAATGTCCGTTGAACGTTGAGATCGCCGAACAAAATCGGTAGGATTTGAATGTTCAGTCGATCCAGGATTCCTTCTAATTCATGAAACTCAATGCCTAGATCGAGCTTACCTTTGCCGACTTTGATAGCGATTTCCCAAAGACTGGCAACACTGATGGAGAGGTCATTCTCAGTCGCTTCTAGCAAATCGGTCATCGCTGGGTTCAGGCTAGGATTTCCAGCGATGTACCAAATCAAAATGTGAGTATCAATAAGCAGGTTCATGGATTATTGGTAATCGGCAAATTCTTCCAGGGGTGCATCAAAATCATCAGCGATCGTGACTTTACCTTTGAGAATGCCGAAACCATTGCGTTTTGGGGTTACAGGGTGATTTCCAATCCAGGAGGCTGCGCCAAGACGACGGGAAGTCAGATACTCAACATAGTGCAGTGCCTCGATTTGGAGCGGTTCGGGAAGCTGCAAGAGAAGTGAATTAATACTTTCGATTGCGTTGGTTTGCGACATGCCGCTTACCTCCTTGTCTATTGATTTTATTTTAGCCTAGATAATGTATTCTGAATTCGCAACATTCGTTCGCAATTGGCAAGACTCCCACCTCTGAAGGCTGCGACGAACAAAAAAATGCGCCCGAGAGCCGTAAGTTGAGTTGACGCAGGAAAACAAACCACTTCTGATTTAATTCCCTCCACCATCCCAGCGATCACCCAGGCTAAAATTAAGGGGAACCGTTGAAACCAGGTCAAACCAGTGGCAGTTCGACAACCCCGCTATAGCAAAGAAGAATTCGCCTAGCACGGCAATGCTCTGTATGAGTCAGAGGTTCGCCAACAAGTCGAAGAAGGCAATCATGGGAAGATCGTCGCGATCGACATCGAAACCGGAGCCTTTGAACTGGCTGATGCTCCCCAGATTGCTGCTGATCGCCTGTATGATCGTTGTCCTGAAGCTCAGCCTTGGGTCATCCGGATCGGGCATCGATCAGTGTTCCAGATTGGCAACCAGAGTCTGAGGAAGTTCCTTATTTAGAAGGCTGATTTTCAACATCTTATTGACTGAGAGATGTTTCTTCCGATGTTCAAACTGCCAACATTGGCGATCGCCTTTTGTATCCTTGTCTTTGAGCAAAAGCCTAAGATTTGTCTATCTAAACAGGAGAATCCATATGTCGTTCAACACCCTTCTTGTGGCTGGCGCAAGCCGTGGTATTGGACTTGCCGTTGCCGAACATTTAGCACCCCAGTGCGATCGCTTGCTAGCGGTTTCTCGCACCAAGGCTCCGTTTGGGGACTGGATTCAAGCCGATTTATCTGAACTCCCAGGGGTGGAAACGGTGGCAAACGCAATTGGAGGCGATCGCTTAGATGCCTTGCTCTACATGGGAGGAACGTGGGAAACCCATGCATTTACCAGTCAGTACAGCTTTGAAGCTTGTTCCGATGCAGACATTGCCCAAGTGATTGCGGTCAATTTAGTGGCTCCGATTCGGTTGGTTAAAGCCTTATTGCCTGCCCTCCAGCGATCGGATAATCCAAAAATCATTTTTATGGGTGCGCTCTCCGGTCGGGATAATTTCTCTGGACGCGAAGTTGCCAATAGTGCCTCTAAGTTTGGGTTGCGGGGAGTCGTGCATTCATTGCGCGAAGAATTGCGATCGCAACAAATCGGCGTAACGGTGATTAACCCTGGCAATGTGGGCACACCCGAAGTGTTAGCGGATCTTGCCGCAAATCATCTATCCGGCGGCGAGGCGATTCCTCTCACGGATCTTCTCAGGATTATCGATTGTATTCTTTCACTGTCGCGAGCTACCTGTATTAAAGAGATCGATGTGCCTGCAATGTTAGGCGAGGGGGCTTAATACGGTTCGGCAATTTGCAACTTACGAGGCGTTAGGCGATCGGATTCAAGGCACAATAGTTTCGTTCTCTTCCTAATGTGAAAAGCAAGATTGCGAACTGTGCCGCAATATTGGCGAAAACCTTGCACTCTAACGAAGCGAGGTCTAGGATGTTGATACTTAATCTCTGCATCCGTCATGTCTGAAGAATGGGCGATCGCTTTGTACCAAGAGTCCGCATCATGAAATTTTTCAGCGCCTGCATGATCGCCGGAAGCTGGCTTTATCTCAATCGCTCGATATTCGGCTGGTTTTCACGGACATTGCCGGAAATTTCAGTCTTCAATGGATGGATGTTAGCCGCAGGCGTAGCGATCTTAGGAATTCTGGGCTATCGCTATCGCCAAAGCATGCAATGGTCTGCCCCAACCCTGCATCCCGTACCGCTTGCCTTGATGCTCGGTTGCGGCATCGGAGCCATCTCCACCCATTGGCTCATTGCCCTGGAACAATTGCCCGTGGTGTTTTTTCTGTTCGGCACCTACGGCCTGTTGGGGCTTTGTCTAGATCCCAAAACCTGGCGCAAAGGACTGCCTATAGGCGCTGCGATCGCCTGTTTGCTCCCCTTTGGCGTGCAGTTTAGTACCGGCTTGGGTGCCCCGGCACGGGTTCTAACCTCCCAAGGGGTTGCGTTTGCATTGCATCTGTGGAACATCCCCGCCATTTCGACCGAAGACATTATTTTGCTGGATACGGGGGTTGCCTACGTGGATAACCCCTGTAGCGGACTCAAAAGCATGTGGACGGGCACATTATTTTTGTTGGCTGCCACTTGGCTGGAGGGACGCCAAATTGGGGTGCGTTGGTTGGCGGTGTGTATGGCTAACTTGGGATTATTGGCGATCGCCAACACGTCTCGCGTCATTGTCCTTGTGGTATTGACCTACATCCTGAAACAACCCCTTTTGGCGGAAATGATGCATGTCCCCCTAGGGCTAATGGGCTTTTTGATGGCGAGTGCCGCCGCCTGGGGCTTACTACGATGGGTACCGCGTCAGCGCAATCTGAGCGATTTAGAACCGCGATCGTCGCCCCGCCCTACCTTCAAAGCGTCGTTAATGATTACTGCCTGCATCTTGGCACTAACGCTGATTCCCCAAGCGCAGATCGCGGCAACCTCCCCCTGGGATGTCTCAACCCTCCAGTGGTCGTCCCAAATCCAAGCCCGACCGATTTCCCTAAATGCCTATGAGCAAAAGTTTTTCGCCCATTACCCCGGCGTAACCACACAGAAACAACGCTTTCAATTCCAAGGCATTACAGGTTCGCTGATTTTGGTGGCCAGCCCCACTTGGCAAGCACACCACGCACCGGAACTGTGCCTCACGGCATCGGGGCACCGCATTGAATCAATGACGGGTCAAGCCTTAACCCCCAACATTACGGGACGATGTCTAGAATTGGACGGCGGCCAGAAAACAGCAGCATACTGGTTTCAGTCCGCCACCCGCACCACGGACGATTTCTTTGTCCGGTTTCGGGGCGAAATCTTCCGTAC
>JBAVRC010000218.1:0-2388 GCA_049694615.1 Thermosynechococcaceae cyanobacterium
CATGTACATCACATCAAACCAATAAGCGAAATTGGCGAATCCTACATTGTAGATCCTGTCACAGATTTGATCCCTGTTTGTCCCAACTGTCATGCAGTTATTCACTTGAAAAGCTCTCCTTATACTCCCGAAGAAGTAAGTACTATGCTTCATAATGCTCAGGAGTTGGCACAAGCTAACAACCCTGGTGCAGCGGATTTCCCGAAGCTGTTTGCTGAGTTGCAAAGATCCCAATAACCGCTGACCAGGAATGTTAGCCCGCCAGCGATTAAAGTGCCTTGTCCGCAAAGTTTTCGGGTTTATGGTGTGAGATAGGGTGTGCGATCGCCCCTAAGCAACTCAACTGCAACGAGTCCATAAAATCCATCAAGTCTCAAAGTATTAAGTATTCATACAATCCTCGAAGCATTTTCCAATTATCGATTAAATTAGAATCCAAGTAGTATTGATCAATAAGCGATCTACTCACTGTAAATAATCTTTTCACACAAAGAATTTTCTATATCCAAGGAGTATTCAACGATCACAAAAAGTTCATTCAGTGCAATCCGCTGGCGGTCGAGGTGAGTCAAGGTGTGAGGGGCGATCGCATCACTTGGTCTAACACGGGTTTGCAGCGGAACGGGAGTCTATACGCTGGGTTATGATTGAAAGTGCAAAGCCCGTCCGCTGAAACCCAGGGCCGTTAGACCCTATTTCCTCCAGTCAAACCTCGGCATTTGCCATAAATTTTGTAGGATTAGACTTCATAGTTTCTGAGATGTTTTAGGTTGGGAGGTGTTAGGGCGATCGCGGATTATATTTTGGACTGTATAAGTTTAGTAGTTATGGAAAGTACTGGGGGCGATCACGATTCATATTTTTGGCTGTATTAAGTTTTTTTGTGGTTGTGGAGAGTATTGGGGGCGATCGCGTAAAATGCTTATAACTCAGAATTGTTCTATTGCCCACCCTGTCTAACCCCGCCATGTAAGGGATGCCCGAATCACATCCACGGCTGGCTTATTTCTATTTTTGCTCGCGCCCCTGATGGCGAGGACATTAGGTTTCTTGAGAATATTGCAACGATTGTGAGCCATGACTAGGAGAGTCGAAGTTGTTCCACATAATCCACATTGGCTCAGCGCGTTCGAGAATGAATCGAAACAAGTTGCAGTCGCACTTGGTGACGGTATAGTGGCTATTCATCATATTGGCAGCACGGCGATTTCAATGATTCATGCAAAACCAATCATCGACATGTTGGTTGAGGTCAGAGAGATTGCAAAAGTTGATGAGCGAAATTCAGCGATGCAAGCATTAGGATATGAGGTCATGGGTGAGTTTGGAATTCCGGGTCGTCGTTTCTTCCGCAAGGATAATGAAGCTGGAATTAGAACGCATCACATTCATGCGTTCGAGGGTAATTCAGCCCAGGTAGAGCGACATCTGACATTTCGCAACTATATGAGAGTTCATGCTGAAGACGCACAAAAATATAGTGAACTGAAGCAGGAACTAGCGAAGAGGTACCCGAATGATATTGAAGGTTATATGGATGGGAAAGATGAATTTATCAAAGAAATGGATAAAAAGGCAGCGGAGTGGCAAATCTCACAGACAGGTATGTGACAGAAACCTAACAATCCGCTTGCACACTGACCGTATTGAGTTGGTTGGTTGAGTCCGAAATGTTAGCGGCGGATGAAGCGGAACGTTCGGTTGCTTGAGTCATTGGTTGGGACAGAGACTGCGCAAAGGCTTAGAATTCTGATACAAGTACTTCTTAAGAGGATCTGACTGATGAAGACGTTCAACATTGAAGACACGGCAATGGTTTTGATCGATCATCAGGTTGGGACAAATACTTGGGCATGCACAACTCCGCTTGAGCTATTGCAACGAAATGTGATTATTCTGGCAAAATTCGCCAAAGGCACCGGAATACCAACCGTTTTGACTTCGAGTCAAGAAACGAATGTCAACGTTCAAGGTCCGTTGATGCCCGAACTACAAGAGATTTTGCCCGAAGAATTTGCCGCCCGTATTAAGCGTCAAGGCGTAGTCAATGCTTGGGATGATGAAAATTTTGCGAATGCTTGCCGTAACACGGGGAAGAAAAATTTTGTGATGGCAGGCGTAACAACCGACGTTTGCATGGTTGCACCTGCAATTAGTGCGCTTGAAGAAGGTTTCAACGTCAAGGTTGTGTGTGATGCCTGCGGTTCGACGAATCAGATTGCGGAAGAAATGTCTTGGCGCAGAATGGAACGTGCGGGTGTCGGCTTAACCAGTACAAATGCGATAGTTGCTGAACTGGTCAAGAATTGGGCTTCTCCTGCGGGTGCGATCGCCTTCCCTTTGTTGACATGAAGCAAAATAATGCAGAATTGCCAAACCTGAGTTAAA
>JBAVRC010000219.1:0-1694 GCA_049694615.1 Thermosynechococcaceae cyanobacterium
GGGTTGTAGGATGGCAGTTTCTCAGCTAAAGCCTTAGCTTAGCTAGAATTCAAAAAAATCAGGTTAGGTTAATGGTACTTGAGCTACTGTTGTTTTCTTTGGCCTTGAGTATTGATTCTTTTTCTGCGGCAATTGCACTAGGATTTCGCCATTTCTCGACTAGAAGAGCTTTGTTTTTTGCATCCAGTTCAGGGTTTTCAGAAGGATTAGCAACAGCGATTGGTTTCCTTTTAGGACATATTGCTCGAAACTTAATTACTCAATATGACCACTGGATTGCGTTTATCTTACTATTCTCAGTAGGCATTCATATGTGCTATCAAGCATATCTTGAAATAAAATTCAATCATACCGTTGACGATGAGATCAAGGTTCATGGACCCTTAAAAATTTTATTTGTTTCTAGCATCACTAGCATTGATTCGTTGGGAGTAGGAGTATCGCTTGGATTGGTCAATAAACCCATCATACCCTATTCTTTGTTTATCGGTATCGGCGCATTTTTGTCAACATACCTAGGCTTATTTCTTGCAAAAAAGATTTCTAATAAACTTGGAAGTAAAGTAGAATTTATTGGCGGACTTGTGCTTATTGTACTTGGCATAAAGATGTTATCCATTTAAGCCTGATTGCATCTTAACTTCTCAAATAGATCGATCTGCTGAGATTGCCAAATGGAATCTTGTCCTTGATTGGGAAAATAGGCAGTCATGATCCGTGCATTTGCTCATCTCCGTTCTTGCCGCAGTGACGAAAGTCCTTCTAAATGTTGATTTTTCTGCTGCACTTGGATCGAAAGCGCATCGTAGACCAGATCGCACAGTTCAAATAAAAAGGGATTGGCAATCTGGTAGTAGACGCTGACCCCACGCTGCTCGCGAGAAACGACTCCTGCTTGGGTCAACATTTTGAGATGCTTTGAGACATTGGCCTGTCCTAAAGCGGTGTCCTCAATAATTTCGGTGACATTTTTAGCACCTGATTTTAAGCTACAGACAATTTGCAACCGACTGATTTCTGAGAGCACCTTAAAAAAGTCGGCCATTAGCCCCAAAGCTGCTGGCGTAAGCTTGGATAGATCACGTTGATCGATCTGAGTGGTTTTGGAAACGGAGGGCTTAGCGATGGTTTTGGTCGGCATGGTTCTATCGCGATGGTAGATGCACGCTAATTAGGATCGTGTCATTCATACTATATCTGTAGTATGCCTATATTGCCAGATAGTTGTATTTTGGCGGAATTTTTTCATTGGCGTAAACCCTCCACAATTAGACCCACCAGGGTATTTCTCCGGTGCGGGGATCGGTTGCCGTCCAAGGCGAGATTAAAATGCTGTTATCGATTGTTGCCACCTGAACAATCTTGAGCGGTAGAGGCGCTGGACCTCTTACCACTGTACCATCAGGCGCATAGCGTGAACCATGACAGGGACATTGAAATTGCCGATCCATTGGGTTCCAGGGGAAGGTGCAACCCAGGTGGGTGCAATTATCAACAATCCCGATGCTGTCTAGGGTGTTATCTTCTTTGACAATCAGGTAAGTAGGTTCTCCCGCCAGACCTGCAACCAAGGCACGAGATCCCGGCGGTTCTGCCAGGATTTGAGTGGCTGGGATTTTATTGCCTAGAATATCTTTAGCCAAAATAGCGCCTCCCACACCAGCCGCTTCTGTGGGAGGAATGAAGAATTTACC
>JBAVRC010000220.1:0-2399 GCA_049694615.1 Thermosynechococcaceae cyanobacterium
CTAAAGCACGGCGCTCGCTACAAGGTTCAACCAACTGAACATGGAGGATGGGCTGCGGGAGTTTGTCAAACAACGAGCCAACCAGTGCTGTGAATATTGACGGATGCCTCAGGAGTATGACATTCTACCGTTTCAGATTGATCACATCATTTCGCGGAAACATCATGGCTCCACCGATGCCGCAAATCTTGCCCTGTCTTGCTACAACTGCAATGCCTACAAGGGGCCAAATATTGCAGGGATAGATTTAGATACTGGAGAAGTTACTCGTCTTTTTCATCCTCGTCGTGACCAGTGGCATGAACACTTTGTTTGGGACGGCCCTTATCTAACGGGTCGCACAGCCATTGGAAGAACAACGATTGATGTATTGTCGATTAACCTTTCTGAACGAATAGAACTCCGTCGAACCCTTCTTGACATTGGAGTTTCTTTCTAGAAGAGAGCGATCGCGTTTCGTTCAACGTTATTTGACCGTTCCTGTCTGGATTGGCGGCTGGATAGCCTAGTGCTAAGACTCCACCTACCCCTACGATCGGGGTTTGTAGAGAGGCGTGTAGGGTCAATAGAAAGCAGGATTGCAGGAGAGCAGGCATCCAAACAGCGAACAGCAACTCACTACATGGAAGGGAGAGACAGGGGAGAGAGCTTACGCCAGGGGAATAAGTCGCTCTGAGCGACGACGCTACTGCCACCCAAGCTAGTGATCGAGCATTGCGATCCAAGCTACGGAATATGTCAACAAGAATGAGACAGAGTAGGGCGAGAAATTAGTGTTGCTCCTGAGGATGCAGACAAGTTGGGGATGGCGGATTAATCCATACCTGGGTCGGAATCGCAGGAGGCAAAGGCAATCCTTTGACAAAACGTTCTGGATGGGTTTGGTATGCAGCTTGCAACACCTGCTGCCTTTGCTGTGTAATCGCTTGAGCTTGTCCGTAATGAAGAGCCGCTGGTGTTAATAAGCCGATTCCACTGTGGTGATGGTCCTGGTTGTACCACTGGAAAAAGGTTTGACAAAAGGTCCGAGCATCTTCAATCGAACCAAACTGCTTGGGAAAGAGGGGCTGGTACTTGAGAGTCTTGAACTGAGCTTCGGAATAAGGATTGTCATTGGAAACATGGGGACGAGAATGAGTTTTGGTAACACCGAGGTCGGACAATAACAGAGCAACAGCTTTGGAAGTCATCGCGGCTCCTCGGTCCGCATGAATCGTCAGTTGCCCAGATTGAATCTGTTGTTTTTGGGTGGTTTGTTCAATCAGGCGCTCCGCCAGGGTTGCGGATTCGCGATGGGTCACCATCCAGCCGACGACATAGCGACTGAAGACATCGAGGATGACATAAAGATAGAAGTACGTCCATTTAGCAGGTCCATGTAATTTCGTAATGTCCCAGGACCACAACTGGTTTGCCCCCGTTGCCAGCAATTCGGGCTTCTGGTAGGTGGGATGGCGCAGTTGATTGCGGCGTTCCCTCACCTCCGCATGCTCTGCCAAGAGACGATACATCGTGCGAATCGAACACAGGAAGCTGCCTTCGTCGAGTAAAGTGGCATACACCTCTTGGGGGGACTGGTCTACAAAGCGCTCACTGTGCAAGACCTCCAATACTTGTTGTTGTTCTGCCTCGCTTAAGGCACGAGCTGGTTTTGGCTTCGGCTTTGGTTGGGGCTTCGGGTCACGCTGGGATTGTTGCTTGCGGTAATAGCTGGCACGACTAACTCCTAATCCCGCACAAACCGGCGCAACCCCCATTGTCGGAGCCAGTTGTTCGACCGCACTCATCAATCGCTGGTGTCGTTGTTGTTCGCCGCCAGCGTGATGTTTAAGATCGCACAGGCTTTTTTTTGGATATCTATCATTCTCTCGGCTTGTTGTAGCCGTTGGCTGAGGCGGTCATTCTCTCGGCGCAACTGCTCGACCTCGGCACTCAGAGGATTGACAGGGGTACCTTTGCGTCCCCGTTTGTGATCCGTTAATGCTGCTAGTTGTCCCGCTTGTCGTTGCCGTCGCCAGCAGGTCAAGTGGGAGGAGTACAGTCCCTCTCGCCGTAGAATTGCACCCGTTTGTCCTTCACTACAGGTATCGGTTTCCTGGAGAATGCGCAATTTGTACTCAGCAGTGTAAACCCGACGTTGGGCTTTTTCTGGCACTTCGGGATTCGGCACCCCTGATGATTGAGAACCGTTGTTGGTAGAAGCGGACAGAGGAGGCATGACCATAGAAGTTCACCTGAACTAGACAGTAATTTGGAAGCGGTCAGGTGTCTCATTCATATTGTCACAGAGGGTTCTGCTAGCTGATGTAGTTGACTGATATCGCCTGCAATGAGCGCTTGTTTTTTCTTGTGGCTCCAGCCCTGAATCTGTTTTTCTCGCCAAAATGCCCTGTAAATGC
>JBAVRC010000221.1:0-1677 GCA_049694615.1 Thermosynechococcaceae cyanobacterium
CATCTAGATAGCTATCTTGTCATTCCGCACCAACTTGCTCAAATAAATGTCAACGCTTTAGAGACAGGATTTCTAAATAATCGTGATTTTTATAATGCTGGGCACTTTTTCTGGAAGTATCTACAAGTTTATCAGAATATTTCATTCCTAGGATTTTATTTAAATAACGGTGAAGGTGTTGCCGCTCAGCGTTGGCCACCAGGGAGCGGGGTCAACATTGTACAACACTCACTAAGAGATGGAAAAGATTATAACTATGCAACAGACTCTCAAGGAAATCGTACTAAATTATTAGATTCTACTACCTATTTTGCTCCACAAGAACAGTGGTATATCGACGCCGTAAAAGCTAATAAACCTTTTTGGAGCCGTATTAATACAGCAGAAGAATTTCCTGGATATATCGCTGTTTCAGCTCTTTATCCTTTACATGACAAAAATAAAAAAATAATTGGTATATTTGGAGTTGATCTACTTCTAAATGATATAAGTGAATTTCTTCAAAAATTACCTATAACTCAAAATGGAATGGTATTCATCCTTGAGCATAATGGTTTATTAATTGGCAACTCAGGTGCATCGACGACATACAAAGTTATCAATGGCAAATCGCAAAGATTGAGTGCTTTAAGTAGTCCAAATCCATATCTAAAAGATACTGCTCAATTTTTGAAAAATAGATTTGGCGATCTTATTAATTTAAAAAATGAGCAGTATCTAGAGTTTTACCGTGACAATAAGAAGCAGTTTGTCCAAGTAAGGCCATGGCGTGATCGCTACGGGTTAGATTGGCTTGTGATTGTCACCATTCCTGAGACTGACTTCACGGCTCAAATCAATGCCAATACGCAAACAACCATCTTGCTCTGCATTGCAGCGTTGTTGACCGCTACCCTTTTGGGCATGATGACAGCTCGCTGGATTACACAGCCGATCTTGCGCTTGAGTCAAGCCAGTCAGGCGATCGCCAGTGGGGACCTCGATCAAAATGTTCAGATCAAAGGCATTCGAGAACTTCAAAGGCTGTCTTATGCCTTTAACCGGATGGCAGAACAGCTGAGAGATTGGGTCAACTTACTCGAAAGCCGAGTTGTGGAACGAACAGCGCAACTCGATGAAGCCAAGCAATCTGCTGAAAATGCTAGAGAAGTGGCGATCGCAGCCAATCGATCTAAGAGCCAGTTTTTAGCCAATATGAGTCATGAATTACGGACACCGCTTAACGCTATTCTAGGCTTTGCTCAAGTCATGAATCGCGATTCTTCCCTGAGAAATGATCAACAAGAAGATCTACGAGTGATTATTCGCAGCGGGGAGCATTTACTTGCTTTGATCAATGACGTATTAGATATGTCAAAAATTGAATCAGGTCGAATCAATCTTGTTAAAAGTAATTTTAATCTTTATCATTTGCTTGCATCCGTCCAAGAAATGTTGGGCTTGAGAGCACAAGTTAAAGGATTGCAGCTTGTTGTAAATTACACAGAAGCACTCCCTCAATACATCCATACAGATGAGAAAAAATTACGACAAGTCTTGTTGAATCTTTTAGGAAATGCAGTCAAGTTTACAGAATCAGGTTTTGTCTCCTTACACGTCGATAGAGATAACGACACTGAACGGTCACCGGATGCAAATTTTTATTTAAGATTTGTCGTAGAAGATAGTGGTCCCGGC
>JBAVRC010000222.1:0-1990 GCA_049694615.1 Thermosynechococcaceae cyanobacterium
GCTATTAAGTATGGTAGCGAAAAGGTGCATGAGTGGCGTAGGTCTTTCAGCATTAGACCACCGGGCGGAGAGAGTTTAGAAGATACTCAGAAGCGAGTGATTGCTTATTTCAAAATCCGCATTTTGCCTCATCTACTTCAAGGTGAAAATGTTCTAATCGCTGCTCATGGTAACTCACTACGTTCCATTATTATGATGCTTGATCGCCTTAGTCCAGAAGAAGTAACAGCACTAGAACTAGCAACGGGCGTGCCGATTGTGTATGACATTAATGTTTCTGGAGAGGCGATCAGCAAAAAAATTTTGAATGACTAAATTTCATTTTCACAAATCTGTCCTTGCTCTATTTGCGTGATATTTGCTAATGTCACTTCGGCAATTGCGTTCATCGCATCTTCAGTAAAGAATGCCTGATGCCCCGTAATCATTACATTCGGAAAAGTCATCAATCGGGCAAAGGTATCATCTTGAAGAATTCGATTTGATCGATCTTCAAAGAATAGTTCTGATTCTTGTTCATATACGTCTAATCCTAATGCGCTAATTTGGGATAACTTGAGTGCAGTTATGACTGCTTCTGTATCGATTAATGCTCCCCTACTAGTGTTAATGAGCATGATATTGGGTTTCATTTGGGCGATCGCCTCCTGATTGATTAAATGTTGCGTCTCTGAAGTTAATGGACAGTGAAGGGTGATGATATCTGACTGAGATAGCAGTTGAGGCATGTCTACATATTGAACTGAGATCGCCTCACATTGGGGATTATGGTAGCGATCGTAAGCGATCACCTTGCAGCCGAACCCCGTCATGATCTGGGCAACGACTGTCCCAATTCTGCCTGTGCCGATAATGCCAATTGTGCGACCGTATAAATCAAATCCGAGCAATCCTTCCAATGAAAAATTACCTTCACGGACGCGATTATAGGCCCGATGAAGTTTGCGGTTGAGGGTCAAGATTAGTCCGACAGTATGCTCGGCGACAGCATTTGGAGAATAAGCAGGTACGCGCACCAGTTTGATGCCCAGATTTTTAGCGGCTTGCACATCGACATGGTTATACCCAGCAGAACGCAGAGCAATTAAGCTCACATTCTGGTTAGCAAGAGCTTCTATCGTGTCCTTATCGACTTCATCATTGATAAAGACACATACGGCTCTTGTATCTTTTGCGAGCAAAGCAGTTTGATGATCGAGCCGTGGTTCTAAAAATATCAGTTCATGTTGATGTTGGGCATTAGCGGCTGTAAAAAATTGTTGATCGTACGATTTAGTACTAAAAATAGAAACTTTCATTGCATTACCAGTTAAAAGAATTTCCATGAATAAAGTGACCGCAATGTAGACTCATACGTGTTCTCCAACAGGTCGCTGTTGAGATCGCGGCTCAATGGGGAATGCCAACCAACACCAAAAGTACAGAAAAATAAATCCAGGGATGGCGACTGCTAAAGCAACCGTGACAATCCGAATAACTTGAACAGGCTGATGCCATCGTTGCGCTAGGGCTGAACAGACACCTGCAATGACTTTGTGGCGACGACTCCGGTAAAAAGGAGTAGGGGATTGTCCTGAAGTACCTTCGATGGTTCGAGATCGCTGATGCTGTAAAATGGCAGAAAACAGCAGCCCGATCGCGCCTAAAACCGCCGATGGAATGGCAAAAATTGCCAGCCAGTGCGACATCGCCATCCCAGAAATAACGTCCCCTAGCCAAGCTGGGGAAGGACAACGAAAGCGGATAGCTTCCGCCGAACAACCTAATCGTTTAGCCAAACTTAGTGCGCCCCAAGTCACGAGAAATGGACAAATTCCATAGAAGATGCAAAGGCTCAACAAAAACAAGTGCCAACCCGTCGAAAGTCGGCGGAAAAATGCAATCGCGGCGATCGCGGGGCCAACCAATAAAAATATGTAAATCAACGGCAGGTAAAGCATGAGTTTTCCTGGATCGGGTTTCTTGATTTAGACTGACTTGGAATTGAATA
>JBAVRC010000223.1:0-2378 GCA_049694615.1 Thermosynechococcaceae cyanobacterium
ACAACGGCTTTTCTCCAGACCCCCCAAATAACTCCGAACAAGCTGGGTTTGAGGCTCCAGAACGAATCCCACCTCAGCGTTCCGAGCCGATACCAGAGCGTGTAGGACGGCAGGATGCGGTTGAGGCTGCGGACTCTGGGTGCGGACTCTGGGTGCGCAGCTCAGCTATCGCCCAGGACAACGAAAGGTCTGAACCGAGTCTAGAGCCAGTCGCAAGGCAGGAGGAATCGCAAACCTCCATGACCTTCGACGAACTGAAGCAAGCCGAACTGTCCAAGGAGAACATGGATTATGCACTGTCGCTAGAACAGCAGCTATCCCAGCGAAATATCGATACCCAGCAATTAGAAATTTTCTACGACGGCCAAAGCCAGTTCAAGATGAAGGACTATGGCGTTACGCAGAATCGCTTGGGCAATGAGGCGGTTGAGATGCTGAAGCAAGCCCTCAACGATCCGGCTGCGCTCCAGGGCGAGGTCATGATTAAGCAGGGCAGCAAGGTGTTGCTCCATGTGAAGGATGGTCAGGTACTGCGCGATCCGCTACGGATGGTGACGGAAGCGGCGAAGGTGGAGATTAATACGCCCACGCAGGCACTCTATGAAAAATTGGCGGCGGGGGTGACCTCTAAGGGGTTGCAGCAAGTGTCGGATGTTTCAAAAAATGCGTTTCGTTCCGGTGCGGATTTCGAACAGACAACGGATATGAATCGGCGCTACAACCCGGTATACAAGGAGATGGCTGAGAAGGTGGGCGAAAAGGCCGTCAATGAGGTAATTCGGTCGGCCAAAAACAAAGTGGCGATCGAGCAGAATCCCCAGATTGCAAATCAGCCGAAGAATACCGTACAGCGGGGGTTGGGGTGATGGGTTACTTGCCGCCCCAGTGCCAAGCGGGCGGCTCGCCTTTCAGCCAACACACGGCAACGAGGCCAATGCACAGGAGGGCCATGTAGGCCACAAATGCCTTTGGACCATAAACGGGCAACACCTTGATTGCACCAAGCAAGACCAAGAGGGCGAAGACACCAAGGACTGCCCAACCTTGCCATGTTGCGGGCAGACCCCAGCCCCAACCATAGTGTTTGGCGGGGAACCAATAGTTATTTTTGTTGGACATGCTCAGTCCCTCCAAAAATGCTAACCGTGCGACCAGTCATCGCCATCCCAAATATAGCGACTGATAGCCGTTATGACGTTTCTTCAGATTGCGAAAAAACAGGTGGGACTGGCAGAGTCCAGTACAATAGCTGAGTCTCCAAAGGGCAAATTCATCTTGAAAACGGATTCAATTTATTATCAACTCTTCTCGCGCTTTCCCAGCCTCATCTTCACCCTTCTTGAACAACGACCTGAACGCTCCGAAGACTATCGGTTTGAGTCAATAGAGGTCAAGGAGACTTCTTTGCGCATTGATGGGGTGTTTTTGCCCCCTGAGGATATTTCGCCCAAAATCGTCTATTTTGCGGAAGTTCAGTATCAAGAAGACGATTATCTCTATTATCGGTTCTTTACCGAGACGATGCTTTACCTCAATCGGAACCGAGATCGCTTTGACGACTGGTTTGGAGTCGTGATCTTTCCCTATCGTTCCATCGAACCGAAAAAGCTACACCTGCATCGTTCGATGTTAAACGGGCCTCAAATACGGCGAATTTATCTAGACGAGTTGGGCGATCCGTCTGAGCAACCGATTGGTATTCGTCTGATGCAGCTCACCATTACCCCAGAAGAACAGGCTCCCGATCAAGCCCGCGACTTGATTCGACAAGCGAATCGGGAAGATACCGGGTCCTTCTCGAAACAAGGCATAATAGACATGATCAGCACCATTTGTGTCTATAAATTCTCCAACTTAAGCCGTGACGAGGTTGACGCCATGTTAGGTCTGCGTTTAGAAGAAACCAGGGTTTATCGAGAAGCCAGTGCCGAAGGTGCTTTCAACGAAGCCCAATCCCTCATTCTCCGGCAACTCAGCCGTCGCATCGGCAACTTAACCCCAGCAAAACAAGCCCAAGTCCAATCCCTATCCCTGCCCCAACTTGAGTCTTTGGGAGAAGCCCTGCTGGACTTCTCGACCCCTGCGGATTTGGAACACTGGTTGAAGAGCCAAGTCTCATAGGCTCAAACCCCGACCCAGACCGCCATAGGTGCGAACGCTGACCACCGACTGAAGTTTGACCGCTTGGACGATGAATTGCTCCAACTCCTCCTCCGGTCGCTGTTGTTGCAGCATCCGCAGGTAGATGGGTGCAAGCTTCTCCAACCCCTTCACATAATCCCTAGCAAATTGCGGGTTTTCCTGCCTCAGCCTTCTGACCTCGTCGGACTCCGACGCAAATCGGGCCGCATCCGCCTTCCCGCTGCGCTCTACTGCTT
>JBAVRC010000224.1:0-1761 GCA_049694615.1 Thermosynechococcaceae cyanobacterium
CTGAGAACCCTGCAATGTGCAAAGGGGAGAGGGGATCTCGCCCCGATTGCTGAATCTGATCCCGCAGAAAAACCATGAGGCCGGATCGAAAAAAAATTTCCTCAAACAACCCAACGCGCAAGGTGAAGAGGGCAAAGTAGGTCAGCAGTTTTAGTCCACTAAACTGGCTGGCGACCCGATCGGGTCGCACAAATCCAGACCCGATCGCTAGGGGCGTTAAGACCGCAATGGCGATCGCTACCGTTTGAGCCAGCACGATCCAATCCGTCCGACGCATTTGGAAACTGTAGCCAAAATGCTCCCGCCCCAATCCCGTGCCATAAACCACAACGAGGACAAACCAATCCGCCCCCATAAACACCCCAAAATTGAAGGAGGGGATTGAAACCCAATAGAGAATGGCAATGCACAACACCATGAGCCAGAGGTCGAAGGGCATGAGTCGTGGGGTCGGCGATCGCCGTTGCCAAAGGGTGCCTGTGAGGCTGAGGCACACCGACCCATACACGATGCCGATGAGGAGTCCTTCGCCCGGTTGGGGCGTTTGATGGAACGCCAGATACAGGGTATTGAGCAGCAGCAGCCCGCACAGTTGCGGATATTTCCGGGGCAGGTGCCGAAGTTGAATCGGGGCTTGGCGGCATTGCAACACCAAAAAGGGTAATCTGGCCACCACGAACAGGCCCGCGAGAAAGGCCCCGGTGTTGCCCCAGAACTGGTTAGGCCAAACCAAATCCTGAAGTTGATCCCGCCAAGGGAAATGGGCTGGATTAACCTGCAAGACCTGTCCGATCCCGATATAGAGCGCTAGTAAAAGACAGAGCCATACCTGGGCGACCAAACCAGAACGGGGCAATAGGACTTGTTTTGCAAAGGTCGCGCCTTGGGGCGTGGCCAACCCAAACAGGGGCAGACCTGCAAATATAACAAACGCAGACGCGTCGTACAGTTTTTCCCCCACGGGCCAACTCCCGGCTTCCGGCAAGCTGAGGCGGCCCAAAATGGCCATAAACCAGAGACTGCAGGCTAAGAGGGCGATCGCCCATTCTCCTTTGCCGTTGAAGGGCTGAGGTCGCACAAATTCCCAGTGCTGCCATGGGCTAATAGAGGTCATCAAGATGCCATTGTTGGGGAGCGAACTGCTTTTCGATAATACCTGTAAGGTTCTAGACTTGACAGGGCTGGGGGAAGACTTGTTAAGATAGACAAGCTTGAGTTTTGCAGTGGGGCGTCGCCAAGTGGTAAGGCAGCGGGTTTTGGTCCCGCCATTCAGAGGTTCGAATCCTTTCGCCCCAGTTTTTTAGCAATATGAGTGTTGCACCATTTGTGCCTGATGCATTAGCGCTAGATTTTGATGGCGTATTGTGCGACGGCTTAAAGGAATACTTCCAAACGGCATTGAACGCCTATGGGTGCTTCTGGTCTCATCCAGAGGCCGAGGTTCTTCCCCGTTGGGAATCGACGTTTGGCCGTCTTCGGCCTGTGGTCGAAACAGGCTGGGAAATGCCGTTGGTCTTGCGTGCCCTGGATCGGGGTTGGTCGGAAGCTGCGATTCTGTCGGACTGGCCGCAGATTCGTGAGACGATCCTGTCCCAGGAATCCATCACAGCCTCTCAACTGGGCGCACAAGTCGATGGACTACGGGATCAATGGATTGCCACAGATCTGTCCAGTTGGTTGGCGCTCCATCGATTCTATCCCGGTGTTTCTGGGCAACTGCACCGCTGGGTGAAACAGCAATTCCCCATTTTTATCGTCACG
>JBAVRC010000225.1:0-2200 GCA_049694615.1 Thermosynechococcaceae cyanobacterium
CCAACGGCTGCCGTAGTTCAAACACTGCGATCGGAAGATAGCGTGGTGATTATCGGTCGATCTCCGCTGATGGAAGATAATTACCGCTGGTTCTACGTCCAGGCCAGACAAAAAATCGGTTGGGTACGGGAGGATCTGATTTGGCTATTGCCGACATTCACGATACCCCTGCCAATCGTCGATGGGATCACGATCCAAATCCAGCCCCGTCCTTGGTATGCGGAAATTAATCCCAGAATTGAAGCTGCCATTCGTGGCACCTTGAACTTAGGTTTTCGCGATCGGGTGCGCTATCTGTATCGAGGTCTGGACATTGATGGCACTGGCCCACAGGATGTGCTGTTGGTTTATCTATTTGGCGATCAAGTCTGTGGCACCGGTGGTTGTACTGTAATGGTGATGCAAATTACTGAACAAGGTTATCGGGCTACCCACTTAAGCCGGGACAGCAGGTAGGACAGGGGTTTTAGATTTAGTCATGGATTTGCGTTGTCGAGCGGCTGGGAGATCGTGCATCTGTTGTAGCAACCAGTCAAATAGATCGGGTGGTGGAGTGCCAAACAAACGTTCAGCGGCAGTAGTGCCATCGGGACGTTTGAGATAGAAATTATGAATGGTGGTGAGGGCTTGTAAGCGTTGTTGAGAGAAGCCGCGTTGATTGTGATGGATGGCGGCGAGATAAGCATTACGACCTTCCACAGCAGAGGAAGCGCGTTGGCATTGAGCCACCTTGTGGTCGGCCCAATCGCGCCAATGGGCAAATTGTGCCGGCGTGAGGGTGGGGGTGAGGGGATGATGGGATAAGGCGGTTTGGGCTAGTAGACTACGGCCTAAATAAGGCAGCTATTTGAGGTACGATTAAAATATCATTAATCCAGCCTTCCAACCATGCCCCGATTAAGCCCCGCCCCGATTAGTCTGAGCGATTCCGAACGCCGTGCCCTCGAAACGATTGTCAATCGTCATAATAGTCCACAACAACTGGCCCAACGAGCACGGATTATCCTCCAGGCTGGGAACAACCAAAATAATCGGGCGATTGCCCGGGACTTAGGGGTGAGTCGGGATATGGTGCAACTGTGGCGGCAACGGTGGTTAACCACCACGACCAAGGCCTTGGCGGTCGCTGATCGGTGACGGGATGCGGAGCGCCCCGGTGCGCCAGTGGAATTCACAATGGAACAAGTGTTGCAACTGTTTGCGATGGCTTGTGACCCACCGGAAGTTTATGGCTATCCGATTAGTCACTGGACCGCCCGTGAATTAGCGACTGCCGCCGTTCAAGCCGGGATTGTCGGCAGCATTTCGGCGCGACATGTGGGGCGGTTACTGGCCGAGGCTGACCTCAAACCGCACCAAAGCCAGTATTGGCTGAATCCGCCCAAAAAAACGCCGACTTTGACGACCAGGTCCGCCAAGTTGCCGATCTCTACCTAACGGCGATCGACCGCGCTGCACAAGGGGAACGGACGATTTCGACCGATGAAATGACCGGGATTCAAGCTTTGGAACGGACCGCCTTTGACCTGCCGATGCGTCCGGGAAAGGTGCAACGTCAAGCGTTTGAGTATATTCGCCACGGCACCCAGAGCTTAATTGCCAGTTTAGATATTGTCAGTGGTCAAGTGGTCGCGCCCCATATCGGCCCTACCCGCACCGAAATCGATTATGCCCAACACATCCGGCAAGTGATTCAAACGGACCCCAAGGCAGCGAAATGGCATTTCTTATCGGACTGTCTCAATACCCATCAATCCGAAGCCCTGGTGCGCTTGGTCGTGGAATTAGAAGGGTTAGATTTAGACCTGGGTGAAAAAGGCAAATCGGGGATTCTCCACACCATGGCTTCACGCCGGGCGTTCTTAACCGACCCGACCCACCGCATCGTCTTCCACTACACGCCCAAACACTGTTCTTGGTTAAATCAAATTGAAATCTGGTTTAGTATTCTTGTCCGCAAACTCTTGAAACGGGAGAGTTTTCGTTCCACCCAACAGCTTAAAGAACGGATTCTCCAATTTATTGCTTACTTCAATCGCACTATGGCCAAGCCCTTCAAATGGACTTATAAAGGTAAGCCGTTAGCGGCCTAGAATGGCAGGCTTATTTAAGCTGTAGTCTACTAGCCCAATTTCATTGGGCTTCCGCTCTCAGCGTCGAAATCTGATTTCGGCGCGTCAGATCTCCGCTTATCTAAATC
>JBAVRC010000226.1:0-3902 GCA_049694615.1 Thermosynechococcaceae cyanobacterium
GGTAAACCTTCTTGGGCAATTCTGGGGTCTCGACCGTCGACACCAACGTACCTAAGGGGATCTCAATATCCTGACTACCAGGATCTCGCTGAAAAACAACCACCCCTTCGGCAAAGTCGGGCAGACCCCGTTTAACCCCCAACACCGAAACCACAAGGTCCAATTGTTGACCTTCTGCCGTATCCACATAGGCAGACAGGTAGACCAACTGCATTTTTTCGTAAAGCAGCGCAATTTCATAGGCAAAGGACTCATAGAGGGTGCGGGTAACGCTCCCCACTTCAAAGTCCGTCAGGACCGTGGTGCGCTGCCGCATATCCCCAAAAACATCGTTGAATTTCTTGGGTGTAAAGGTCATCCGCTAACCCCCCAAATTAAGCGTAAAGTTGACCCCAACGCTCTCGGTTAGCCCCACCGGCAGGACAGCGATCGCCACGTCTAAAACATCGCGATCAATCCCACGGGAGGGCGGGGCAAAAGCCAGTTGGGTAATTTTTTGGATGCGCGGCTCTTGGGCTAAACATTCCTGGATATACAAGGCTGCAAATCCTTGGGTGCGTTGGTTGTTGAGTTCTCCCACCAGCGTATGCAGGCGAGACCCGTAATCGGGATGGCCCAGTTTGGCCAGTTCGCCCTTGCGGGTGAGCAATCGATTTAAAATTGCCTGGGCTAAATTCTCCCGATCCGAGAGGGTTGCTAGATCGCCGCCCAAGGAGGTGAGCACATCCACCGATTGGCGATCCGAGACCATTTGGTCAAACACCCGGCGCGTGAGTTTGATATCTTGTTTCAGGATCGGATTACTGGCCATGACTCAATCCCCAATCTTGACAGTGCCGCTAGCGGAGGTGATTTTGCCCTGTACTTTCACCGGGGCAGGATTCGGTGTACCGGTGGCTTGTCCGGCAACCGTGGTAATGAACGTTCCGGCGGGAATGGTGACTTCTACCGGATCGTCCTGACGGGCCGCCCCTTTACTGCCTTTGTTAATCGTCACATCGCCCTTGGCTTCAATGGTGACATTGCCATCGGCATCAATATCGATTTTGGTGCCGGACTTGAGGGTTAGGGTCAAGCTGTCCAGTTCGGTCAAGATCAGTTGGCCCGTATCGTTTTTGGGCGGACGATCTTCGTCGTTATAGAGGCGGCCCAGAATAATGGGGGCGTTGATGCTGCCGTTGATAAACCCCAAAATCACTAAATCGCCCACCTTGGGAATGTTCGCCAGACCAATGTGCGGGGTTACCAGGGGAACCTTGCGCAGTTCAAAGTCGCTGCCATCAGGTTGCTTTTTATTTTTGAGCTTGACGGAGCATTGGTAGTTGTCCTTATCGCTATCGGCAGCATGGGGAAAGACCGCTGTTACAATTCCCAGTTCATGGGTATAGCGCTTGCGGGTTTCTTGCTCCGCGACTTTTTGCATCACCCCAACAATCGAGTCCATTACGCTTCCTCCCAACCCATAACGGTGTAAAACCCTTGACGGGGATTTAAGATGTGCTCAACCTGCGTGATTTTGAACGTCCCGTTCTGCACCTCCAGCGGCATATCGGCAATGTGAATGGCATCGCCCAACTTGAGCAACGGGTTGCCGAGCACCCGCAATTCGCCCCGTTGCTTCTGCACGACTTTTTCCAGCAGGGCCGTCGCGACCTGCCCTGCCGTTTCCAGGGTACGCACCGTTGGATCGATGAACCGCTGCACAACCCCGGACGGATCTCCAGCTGTACCTTGAACCGCCTGTTTGGTCAGCCAAGCGTAGGCATCCGGCCCTTGACCCAGACTGGTTGGGCTTTCGCCGTAGATTTCCACCCCAGCGATCGCCGGGGCAGGGTCTGCTGTTTTTAAGGACAGAATATTCACGCCATACTGAAATTCGTGGGTCTCGCGCGGTTGATAGGCTTCAAACACCACCTGATCTTCAGGGTTGGCATACAAATCAAAACCGCACTGTTGCGCCAAGGTTTGGAGGTGATCGTAGACGGACTGGTTATCGCCCAGCACATAGACCGGAAATTCCAGGCCATTGGCGATCGCCCCAGGGGATAACCCCAAGCGCCCCACCACGTCCGACACCATATCCCCTGCCTTGGATTTTTCGTACAGTAAGTTAAACCGATTCTGAACCAGGGCTTGAAAGGCACTCATGCCATAGACCGTCACGCGATCAATCTGCCAATCGACCGTACTCACCAGCCCCGTAAACACCAGAGACCGATCCGCTTCGTAGCCGAGTTCCACCTCAATGGGATCCTGTGGGGCAAGGGATAGATCGTCCGGCGGGCTGAGGACAAGGCGACAAACATTGACGGGCACTGTTAGGGACGCCGCCGTGCGCAAGTCGAGCAGACGGGTCTTATTGCCCGACAACACCGTGCTCCCAATCGCGATCCGATGACTCACCTGTACCATCAAATATCCCCCCATTTCGCGGTTTGGGCCGAGATTTCGTCAATCTGAACAATGTGTCCGGTCTGACGATTAAAGGCGAGAATTCTGGCCCCCGCAGGCCGTGCCACCCGGCTACCGAGCTGATAAAAATCCTGAATGGGCGTGCCCGTATAAACACTCGTCTTTTGCTGATCGAAGCCCTTCAGTTGCGGCTTGACCCCCTGCCGCGCATCCAGCTTGGCTTGTTTAGACGACCCGCCGGGGGCGCGATCGTCCGATGGCGGTCCAGCACAGCTGGTGGTGATATGCAGCCCTTTGCGTTGAAAGTCTGCCTTGACTTGACGGGTACTGGAATCCATAAAGTGTTTTCGTTCAAACCAGAACACCCGTTGCTCATCGGCAATTTGATCCATGCGAAACACATCGTAAGTGTGGGTATGTCCCGTGAGACTGATGGCGGGGATGGGTTTAGACAGGCCGGGGTAAGTTCCCTCAGACAGCTTGAAAAATAATTCGATTAAATCCTTGCGTCGCTCTTCCATCGTGCCTCGTTCTAAATTGCTCGCTGTGGGCTTGGTGCCAACCCGATTGAGATCGTCCAAGTTATCCTCAGTCATGGGGCAAAAGACCGGGGTATGCAGTCCCAGAATCGGCACAATATCTTGGTCGGCCTGGGTCAAATTATTGCGGCGGATGACCAGTCCCGCGATCCACGCCTCAATTTGTTTCCACTGGCGATCTGTGAAAGAATCGTCGGCCACGGGCGGATCGGCGGTCAAAATTTCACTGCCCTCCCAATCCGCCATCATGATGGCGCTATTCCCATAGTCGAAAGCATAGGACCGGAAGGGGTTAATCACCAACGCATACCAATCAAAGGCGCGTTCGTCCATATGGAGCAAGCCATCGGTACCAAACGCATTCAAGTAAGCAACGTTGTTATTTTGGAGCAACGCCTCAAAATCGCTGGCCAATAAGTTAACCACATGGTCCATATAGTCCCAGGTTTGGAACAAGAAAACGGCTCCGATGATGGTCACAACCCCTCCAAAACCAGACCCCAGTGCCAATCCCCAGAGGGTACCGCTGCCCGCATTGGTGATCGGTTTGGGGTCTTTCAATTGAATGAGGAGCAAAATGCCATTAATGACAAAACCCAAGATCCAGCCCAGGCCCACAATCAGCAGAAACTTGTCGTAAAAGATGTCGAAAGAGGTATCGAAGTCCAGCCCCAGACTGCCAATAATCAAGAAAAACGTAACCAGGCTTAAAGAACTGGCAAACGGACAGATCAAGAGCTGCACCAAGGTGATGATCACATCCTCTGCCGACACATCTCCATCCTCTGCCCGAAGTTCTTCAAACAGTCCCAGACATAACCCGGAGACTGCCCCCGATCCGGCACAGACCAGTACGAAATAGAGCAGTAAGAAAATGTGAACGGCTTCCCCCGTAATGCGGGGCGGATAAGGATTCAGGCGCTGGTCGTGGTTGCCCAAGAGGGTATAGGT
>JBAVRC010000227.1:0-4399 GCA_049694615.1 Thermosynechococcaceae cyanobacterium
ACTATCCTAAATGGGATGAAATGCCTGACCTATATGGGTTTGGGTCAACTGTGCCCTCCTTGTGAAAGTTCGGTTTATCTAGGCCAACCTACTTATCTGCTGGAGCCCATACCCAAAAATTGCTAAGGTTATCGGCACTCCAAGTAGACTCAGCCAGTCCCAGAGTGTTTTGCCAGGATCAGTTTTAGTAGTTTCAACGATTTTAGTTCTTTTTCCCTGTGGGTTTTTCTCAACAGTGGTAGTAACCGATTTATCCGCTTTAAAGCCAAATCCATCGGGCCACAATACGGGCTGGTATGCTGCAAAAGCTGCAATAAGTAAAGCAATTATGATGAGCCATTTCCAATGAATTCGGCTCTGTTTAATTAGTCTAATTAGTTTTTTAGATGGATCAAGTAATGCCATTATTTCCCCATAGGTATTTAAATTTATCCCTAATGATACAGGAAAATTTCTATTTCGCTCCTTCATAACATTCAACAAAATGAACTATTTTGTTGAAGATGTTGAATTTGAACCCATGCTGAACAGGACTCTGCGCCCCGCTGCTAGAGGTGAACCTTCGACAAAACGATGGGCGATCACCGTTTCTGCATAACTTGGGCATCCTCAGTGTCTCGCAAGGGAATGATACCCGCACCGCCTAAAGTCAGTTGAGGACTTTCGTCTGCTCTCCCGTCGTATCGGAACGATCGCCCCTAATAATGAAGCTCAAATAGCGATGCTCTCGGTTCCTCAACTTGAATGGGTAAGGCATTATTGGATTTCTCTAGTTCTAAGGCGATCGCTTGTCGTTGATACAATCAGATGGTTTTACGTTGATTTTGTCCTCCTATGTCTGATGTTCGTGCTGACCTCGATTCCCCTTGGAAGGACATTCTAAGGGCTTATTTCCCGCAGGCGATCGCCTTTTTCTTTCCCCAGACTGATGCCTTGATTGACTGGAATAGACCCCATGAGTTTTTGGATAAGGAATTCCAGCAGGTCTCACAGGATGCTGAAGTAGGTCGTCGTTATGCGGATCAGTTGGTGAAGGTCTGGCTTAAAGGCGGTCAGCAGATTTGGTTATTGCTGCATCTGGAGGTGCAAAGTCAATCTGAGACTGAGTTTGAAGAAAGGATGTTTATCTATAGCATCAGGATTTTTGACCAGTTTCGTCAGGTGCCCATTAGTCTAGCGATTTTGTGTGATGAAACGCTGTCTTGGCGACCCAGCCGTTTTGATGCCGAGTACCCGGATACATCCCTCAATTTTAGATTTGGGACAGTGAAACTATTGGACTGGCGCGATCGCCTAGATGAGCTGGAATCTAGCACTAATCCATTTGCGACGGTGGTAATGACACACTTGAAAGTGATTGAGACAAAACGCAATGTTGACCAACGCAAGGCTTGGAAGTTTGCGTTAACTCGGGCGCTCTATGAGAAAGGCTATGATCGACAAGAAATTCTGGATTTATACCGCTTTATCGATTGGGTTATGATTTTACCAGAGGCAGTAGAGCGCGAGTTTTGGCAGGAACTTCAGGCTTTTGAGGAGGAACGAAGGGTGACCTATGTAACAAATGCGGAACGGTTTGGATTTGAGCGCGGTATCGAGCGCGGCATTGAGCAGGGGATTGAGCAGGGGATGACTCAAGAAGCACGATCGCTTGTTCTTCGGTTGCTCTCCCGTCGTATCGGAATGATCGCCCCTAATACTGAAGCCCAAATAGCGATGCTTTCAGTTTCTCAGCTTGAATTATTGGGTGAGGCGTTGCTGGATTTCTCCAGTTCTACTGATTTGGATGAATGGCTGCGGACTCTTGGTGCGTAGCTATCGCACTCGTAATACTGCAACCTAAAATGCGATCGCCTTTCTCTGTTTCAAGCAAAAGATCGTATGCCATTCTCTGCATTAGCGATTAAGGTGAAGCTGATCGCACAAAGAGGCAATCTCAGAACGTGAGCTGAGCTGGAAAGTCCACTTTAAATTCAGATCATAGGTTAAGTGACAATCCCCTCCAACCCTGGAAAAGCTCAAGGGCTGGAGGGGATTGTCGCGAGTCCGATTGATTGGCCTAACAACAGGTTTGGGAGCGATCGCTCCCAAGCCGTTTTTATCGACCAATTTGGGCGACAGACCCCCACCCCGCCCTGTAGCAAACGAGTGAAATCAAGTAATGACGGTGGGTTTCTCCATACCCGTTAAGGTGCGAATTTGTGCCACCGCCTCGGCGATCGCAATCAAATCAGCCAGTGCCTCTTGGGGATCTTTGTTGTGTTGGGTGGGATCGGCCTCGTAGTCTTCCAGATATAGCCGTAGGGTTGCGCCTTGCGTCCCTGTGCCCGATAGCCGGAATACAATGCGTGCCCCATCGGTAAATACAATGCGGATCCCTTGGTTGCGGCTCACACTGCCATCCACCGGGTCGGTGTAGCTGAAATCGTCGCTGTAGGCCACCTCGCGATCGCCAAATTTACGTCCCTTCAGGGTTGGCATGGCGGCTCGTAGGTTTGTCACCAAGGTGTTGGCGCGATCGCTGTTGACCCCTTCATAATCGTGGCGGGAGTAGTAATTACGGCCAAAAGTTTGCCAGTGGTCGCGCATGATTTGTTCGACAGATTGTTGCTTCACGGCCACAATATTGAGCCAGAACAACACCGCCCATAAACCATCTTTTTCGCGAATGTGATTGGACCCGGTGCCAAAACTTTCCTCGCCGCACAGGGTTGCTTTCCCGGCATCTAACAGATTGCCGAAGAATTTCCATCCGGTGGGGGTTTCGTAGCAGTCAATGCCCAGTTTGGCGGCCACCCGGTCGGCGGCTTCGCTGGTGGGCATGGAGCGGGCGACGCCAGCCAATCCATCCCGATAGCCCGGAACAAGCTTGGCATTGGCTGCCATTACCGCCAAACTATCGCTGGGGGTGACAAAAAATCGACTCCCCAAAATCATATTGCGATCGCCATCCCCATCGGAAGCGGCCCCAAAATCCAGGGCATCAATGCCAAACATCCGTTCGACTAAATCGTGGGCATAAACCAAGTTTGGATCCGGGTGCCCACCGCCGAAGTCTTCTAAGGGCACCCCATTTTGAACCGTCCCCACCGGTGCGCCGAGACGTTCTTCCAAAATACCGTGGGCATAGGGACCATTGACTGCGTGCATCGCATCCATACACATCCGGAAGGATCCGCCCGTCAGCAGGTTGCGAATTCGGTCAAAGTCAAAGAGGGATTCCATTAACGCCTGATAGTCTTCAACCGGATCAATGACCTCGACGATCATCTCGCCCAATTTCGTTTCGCCCAGGCGATCCAGATCCATATCCAAGGCCGACAAAATGCGATACCCGTCAATGACCTGACTGCGCGCAAAAATGGCTTCCGTCACTTTTTCCGGTGCCGGACCGCCATTGCCGATGTTGTATTTGATCCCAAAATCTCCATTGGGACCGCCGGGATTGTGACTGGCCGACAGGACAATGCCACCCAGGGCCTGGTATTTGCGAATCACGCAGGAGGTTGCGGGCGTGGACAGAATTCCACCTCGCCCCACCTTGACTCGCCCGACTCCATTGGCCGCAGCCATTTTGAGAATAATCTGCACGGCTTGGCGGTTAAAATAGCGCCCATCGCCCCCTAAGACAAGGGTTTGGCCTTGGAGGGGACCAATGCTGTCAAAAATCGACTGGACAAAATTTTCGAGATAATGGGGCTGCTGAAACACGGAAACCAGCTTTCGCAACCCGGATGTACCGGGTTTTTGATCTAAAAAAGGATTGGTCGCAACCGTTTGAATCGTCATCTCCGCTTTCTCCGATGCAACATGTTGTCAGGATGCCTAGCTTCCGTCCGTTCTCTATAGTATCGGGGTTCAGTACCGCAGATCCGCGATGCCCCAAGACCAATCACCCAATCGGCAAATTCAATGTTGGAAAGCAAAACCGACCATTCCTGGGGATTGGAACAGTCGGCTTCGCTGACATTAGAACTGGGTTAAACCCCTATTTATTGAGAAAACCATCCAACTGTCGAAGGGCAGAGGGCAAAATATTGCGCAATGCCCAACCAGCAGCCAACAGAAGCGGTAGTAAAACAATCAACAAACGTAAATCCATAATCTTATCCCTTCGCCTCAAGCTTCTCCAAAGAACCTCCTCTCTATTTTCCTACACTCGGTGGGATTTGAGACGATCTCTCGCCTTGGATCTGAGGCATTGGCCAGGAATTGATCTCCTCAAGGGGCATTTCCGACCTGAAAACCTAAATCGGTGCCACGTTGGGCATGAACTAGGGCTAATTTTTCGTAGCGCTGGGCGTGAACAATAAGATCCGCCGCTTCCGTTTCGCTGAGGGAGCGGAGAGCCTTAGCCGGAACGCCCACCCAAAGACTTCGCGGCGGCACCGATTTGGAG
>JBAVRC010000228.1:0-1631 GCA_049694615.1 Thermosynechococcaceae cyanobacterium
GGCTCTGATTCTCCTGTAAGCGATGCTTCCTGAATTCTGAGATTGGAACATTCCAGTAAACGGTAGTCCGCTGCCACCAGATTCCCAGTTTCGAGGAGCACGATATCACCCGGTACTAGTTGACGAGCTGAGATCTCCTGAATTCGCTCCTCACGACGTACTTTAACGGTAGATACAGCAAGCTTTTTGAGCGCTGCTATCGCCTGTCCTGCCTGATATTCCTGTCGGACTCCCAAAATAGCATTAAATGCAACAATGGCAAAAATCGCGATCGCATTGGTGTAGTCGCGCAACGCTATAGAGATCAGTGCCGCCACAATTAAAACCACAACCATTGTTGCCGTTAGTTGCCGCCACAAAATATTCCAGAGGCTCTCTCCCGGAAGCTCTGTTAACTGATTAAAGCCATATTTTTTTGAACGGTGAGTCACCTCTGTTGGACTCAAACCACTAGCAATATTGGTATCTAATTGCTGTAAAACTTCGGTTGAGTCCAACAGATGCCAAGAACTCATAGTTTAGTCCAAACTAGTTTATAAAGCATGATTGATGCTGAATTAGAGAGGATATTAATCAAATGAACCCTCTACAGTTTGTCGAAACACAATTAAGGCATGATTGGCTTGTAATGGCGTTAACTCTATCAACAATTGATCAGATAGTTCTGGTGTAACAATGGTTTTGATTTCAACGTTGGTATTGTAGCCAGCAATATCGGCCATACGTTTTCCGTGGCTCCCAGCACCCTGTGCGGGAACGATGGTGTAGCCAGATACTCTAAATTTTGTGAGCAGTTGGATTAGACGATCTTGCAAGACGGCTTCACCGATAATGGTGAGGAGCATACCCTGAGATAAAGGAGAGGACATAAAACCTCCAAAAATTGTTATGGGTTATTTGATTGAAAGCTAGCCTGTGAGTCTCAGCTATGGGTCCATTTCCAGTTCAGGATTTCTGGCCTATCGATGCCTTGCTCGTGGGCGTAGTTAAGGCAGTCGATCTGCTGGTTCCTAAAGGCTTCTTTGGCATGGGCACCCGCGACCTTAAGCTTGGGAACCCGGTCAATCACATCGATCGCAATGCTAAATCGATCAATTTGGTTATTAATCGCTAGCTCTAGGGGTGTGTTGATATTTCCCTTTTCCTTATACCCGCGCACATGTAGATTTCGATGGTTGTTGCGTCGATACGTCAGTCTGTGAATGAGCCAGGGGTAGCCATGAAAGTTAAAAATAATAGGCTTGTCCAGAGTAAAGAGACTGTCGAAATCGCGATCGGATAAACCATGGGGATGCTCTGTATCCGGTTGCAATTTGAATAAGTCAACCACATTGATGAACCGGAGCTTGAGATCGGGAAAGTTCTCTCGCAGCATGACCGTTGCCGCCAGGGCTTCCAGGGTCGGCGTATCGCCAGCGCAGGCCACAACAACATCCGGTTCACTGCCCATATCGGTGCTTGCCCAATCCCAAATCCCAAGACCCTTGGTGCAGTGCTTATTTGCAGCGTCTATGTCCATATATTGGAGATGAAGCTGCTTGTCGCACACAATCACGTTGACATAGTCCACACTTCGCAAACAGTGATCAGCGACTGATAATAGGCTGTTAACGTCAGGGGGTAAGTAGATC
>JBAVRC010000229.1:0-3540 GCA_049694615.1 Thermosynechococcaceae cyanobacterium
CATTGTTAATTTCCTCCTGCGGAAATGGCTCATCAAGCCACCGTGGGAGTTACTTTACTGCCGGAACGCTCAAAGCTTGTCGAGTCTCACTGGTAAAACCAGTGGCTTACCTCAGATACCCAGTTAGCTTTAACAATAGATCGGCATCTACGATGGATATCTGTTGTCGATTTTCCAGTATCGTTACACGTTTCCGAAGTTCGTGTCGTGCTTCACGGAGAGTTTTTTCAGCGATGTAAAGTTTGAGAGACTGAAGTTGAATGAGTTGCCTACCCCGTTGTCTCAACAGTTCGCTGACCAGAATATTGGCATCAACGATCAGAATCATGAGAACTTGGTTCGGTTAGGTCAAACAAATCTGCAAATTCGTTCTCGGTCAAACCATTAGTTGAACAGATTTTCTTAATCAATCGGTCGAGTTGATCAAGATTGTGCTGAAGTTCCGCTTGATCCACTTTTTTCTGCGGGAGGTAAACACCAATAACCTCGCCTTGATGCTCTACAGTAATTGCTTCATGACTGGTTAAGAGGGATGCAGACTCTTGATTGAGTTGATTAAGGGTGACTTGTTTCATAGGTTAAGATATTTACCCATTTGTCCTACGTTTATTTTAACGCTTTAGGAATACAATCGGACTTTTTGCAAACTCGCCTTGACGGGTAATGGGGCGATCGCATTCAATACTCTGCCACCATAAACACATATTCAATTTCGTTGATCAAAAATGGGATGAATAGAAGACTAGAATCTTTGGGCGTTGACCGCATGTGCCCATCTAAGGCCAAACGGAAGCACTGGGGGTGCAAAGAGGAAATGAAGTACTCGCCTCATGTGAAGCTGCGTGAGCTTTGATGATCCATGGAGGAGCAAAGGACGGATGACCAATGCGGCTCCCTTTGGCACAGGGCAAACGATTTCACCCATGTTATCCCGCAGACGCTTTACCTCAGCGTCATCGAGGCGACCGTAAAGATGTGAGCCAGGAACCACGCGCAATGCCCCATCATTGGGGCCGCTCTCATCTAATTGAAGCCGAACGGCTACCATGTCCGCTAGCACAGCTGCTGGTGCTTGGACGTAAAGGACACCTTCCTTTTCTGACCATCCGCGCACTGCGGAATGGTTGATTCGCGATGCAACTGGAATGCTGAGATCTTGATGCAGTGAAACCAGCCAATTGCGTTCGGGTGATTTTTCGAAAAGTGTGCACTGTATTGCAACAGCAGCCGTTGGCAAGAGGGGTTCCAGTACAGGGTGCGATGCAAGCATGCGTGCCAATGAGATACACCAATGGGTCAGCAGAAGGTTACGCTTCCCTGAACTAGAAATGGTTGTAAGGTGGGCGATCGCAGTCTGGCATTCTTCAGCGGAAAGCAGTGGCACCGTCACTTCAAAACCATTGGATTGAAATTGCAATGACATAGGAGGCAGTTTAACTCACTCAACAATACGTCATGATGCATCCTCGTATACCTCGGAGATGACCCGTCATGAATGGGAGCGTTGCGACCACGCCGGCTGCAAGCGTTGGTTTACGCCATAATTTGAATAGCCGTATTGCGCGTTGAGAGATAACCCGTCATGGATTGGGTCGAAAGTATCAAAATGGCAACGGCAACCCTGACCGCCAATCGGTTGCGCAGTGCCCTGACCATGTTGGGGATGATTATCGGCAATGCCTCCGTCGTTGCCATGATTGGTGTGGGAGAAGGCGCACAGCGTTTTGCCTCGGATCAGTTCAAGTCCCTTGGACCGAATGTGTTATTTGTGGTACCCGGAAACGACAAGGCCAGCAACCGGACCTTGTATTTACCCAGAACCTTGGTTCTGAAAGACGCCGAGGCGATCGCCGAGCAAGTGCCATCCGTGACGATGGTCGCCCCTCAAATTCAAAACCAGGTTCCGGTGATTTATCGTAGCCAGAAAAAATCGACCTTGGTGATTGGCAGCAATGAATTATTTCCCATCGTGCGGGACTACGAGATCGATAAAGGGCGCTTCTTCACTCGCCAAGACGTGCAACGGGGCACCCCTGTCGCCATCTTAGGGTCCGACCTTGCCAATAACTTATTTAGCGGCAGCGATCCCCTAGGTCAGCAAGTTCGCATTCGCAACATCTCCTTTCGGATCATTGGGGTGATGAAGCCGAAAGGATCGTTTCTGGGCAACAATCAAGACGATCTGGTCCTCGTCCCCATTTCCACCGTAGCTGGACGATTAACTGGACGCACCTCCCCCTTCGGCGTCGAACTCACCTTTATTTCGATTTCCGCCAAAGATCAATCGCAAATGTCAGCAGCAAAAACTCAAATCACGAACCTTTTACGGCTACGTCATAAAATTGTCAACGAAGACGATTTTACAGTCCGCTCCCAAGACGAAGCCCTCAGCATTATTGGTGCAGTGACGGGGGCATTAACCATTATGCTGGTGGCGATCGCCGGAATTTCATTGTTGGTGGGCGGTATCGGCATCATGAATATTATGTTGGTGTCCGTGACTGAACGAACCCATGAAATTGGCTTAAGGAAGGCGATCGGAGCCACACAATTCGATATTTTGCTGCAATTTTTAATTGAATCTATTATTTTGTCGGCAGCAGGCGGTGCGATCGGTATTATGGTCGGGGCTGGAACAGTCCTGCTGGTGGGTCAATTTACCCCCCTCAAAACCAGCGTGTCGTTGCCCGCTATTGTTTTGGCAGTTTCGGTGTCGGGGGGCATTGGCGTCTTTTTTGGGGTGGTACCCGCTCAACGGGCCGCTCGGCTAGACCCCATTGTGGCCTTACGCAGCGCCTAGGGTTAAAGCGAGACATTTTAGGGACATCCTGTGGCCACTGGAATGGTTGCAACAACGTTTCACAGACTATTTGGCTGCGGCAGATAAGCGTTTAATTCGGAAAAAAGGTTTGCTGATGCTCGCTGCTCTCAATTGGCCAATCCTCATTTTCACCCCCGACAATCAGCCGTTCCAATTGCACAAAATCTTTACTGAACTGCATTAGGGCATTAATCAAAACATCCAGGGCGATCGCATCGCTGGTTCCCATATCGAACCAACACCGCATCCAGTAACCCTCATACTCAAAGTCGCCCATATTGTGCATTAGCGCCATGAGAGCGCTGGATCCGGACTCCTCGTAGTCCAAATAGCTTAACTCCAGCCCAGTATCCTGCACTTGTAAATTCTCGGCATTGAATGCGCCCAATTTGCCTAAAAAGAACCAAGACTCGAAGACCTGTTCCAGGTAAAGTTTTTCTTGCTCCGAGGGGACGGTCTCAAACTCAATCCAGAGCCATACATCGAACGGGTTAAACTCCCGAAATTCAACCTTCATACGACTTATTTGCCATTATGTTTGTTTTGGGCCAATCCCACCCGCTACAGTTGAGACACGTTCCGAATGCAATCGCCATTTCCTAAATCCCAACCATGCTCCATCTCAAAAACTTGGTTTATCATCCGGCTGCGGCTCCAGATGCAATCTTAAAGCAAATCAACTTGGAACTGGGTCCACAAGAAATGGGGTTAATTGTGGG
>JBAVRC010000230.1:0-2232 GCA_049694615.1 Thermosynechococcaceae cyanobacterium
GGTATAAGCAAACTTCTTAAAAGATTACAAAGGGTGACTTCGACGCTTGAGGAGAGTGAATGAGATCGCTAAGTAGGTGCGGGTTGAAAAGCCGAACTATCCTAAATGGGATGAAATGCCTGACCTATATGGGTTTGGGTCAACTGTGCCCTCCTTGTGAAAGTTCGGTTTATCTAGGCCAACCTACTTACATGCAAAGACTACAAAAATTCTTCATCCTCCCTGAAAATATAAATTATTGAAAATTTTTAGAGAGGTTGAAATTAATTAATAAAGTCATTTCAATTCTTGACTTAAAAACAACGAATGGAAAGTTTTAATAAGCGATAATGTTTGAGAGGTGATTCAAAAAAGACAAAAATGACTAGGTTACACGTAGTGGAAGCATGAGAAAACAATTAATTACTCAACTTTACAAACACAAACTATTATGAATGATCAGCAACTCAGAATTGCTGTTAATGGAAAGTCTTTCTCCTCTCAAACTAAGGGTGGGGCAATTCGAGCTTCACTCAATATTGTGAACTCACTTCATCAACGCTACTGTGAACAAGGAACTCCCAATAAACTCGAAATATTAATTCCTTCAAATCGTATATTTTCACATCAAGAAATTGGAGTATATGAATCTGTTTCTTTAAAATTTTTCATTAACCCATTATTTGCAAATACTTATTTTAAAAATATTTGGGAGCAGATACATTTACCTCTTTTCCTTCGAAAAAATCAAAGTTATCAACTTTTGCTGAACTTAACAAATTCAGCTCCCTCCCTGTTGCCCTTATCGCTCAGTCAAGTACTTTTAATTCATGACGCGGGCTTTCTAAATCGAGAATGGTTTGATCCAATATTCTCTCGATACTTAAAATGGATTTTGCTGCAATCTCAAAAACGTAATATTCAATTAGTTACAGTCTCTCAATTTTCCGCAAAAGATCTGTTGACGTATTTCCCAAACATAAATCCACCTAAAGTTATTTTTAATGGTTATGATTCTCCCCCTAAATCAATCAACAAAAATCCCTATGAATTTGACTATATTCTATTTATAGGATCTATTAATCCACGAAAAAACTTAGCCAACCTTATTCATGCTTATAATCTTCTTAAGCATAGACTGGGCACAGGTCTAAAATTAGTTATAATTGGATCCAAGAAGCAAATTTTCAAAGCGGGAGATATAAGTTCTGATGCTGATTCTGATATTCTGTTTACAGGCTATGTAGATGATCCAACGAAATGGTCAATACTCGAAGGAGCAAAATGTTTAGTTTTCCCATCTTTTCTAGAAGGATTTGGCTTGCCAATTCTTGAAGCTTTTAGTGTAGGGACTCCAGTCGTTGCATCAGATATTCCGGTTTTTCGCGAATTATTCAAAGATGCTATCGAATATGTTGATCCTTTTCTTCCTGACAGTATTGCTCAAGGGATACAAAATGTTTTAATTAATCCTACATATCAAGAAGATCTAGTTCGAAAGGGTCATGAAATAAAAAATGGTTTCTCATGGTCCCAAGCAGCTCAATCCTATGATGTTCTTTTGCAAAAAATACTATCATGATTAATTTTATCCTTGACTAAAAAGCTTCATGCAAAACCATAAATAAAAATCGATAAACTTTAGTATCAAATATCTTTCAAAAAATGTTAATTTATCTTGTATTTTCATCATAAATATGCCTCAACCCAATTTTCTATTCATTGGCCCAGATAAAACAGGTTCATCATGGATGTATGAAATTTTTCGTCAACATCCACAGTGCTATGTATCCGAATGTAAGGATATTTATTTTTTTGATCGCTACTATGATCGTGGTTTGAATTGGTACTTTTCGCATTTTAGAAAGGCAAATTCCGATGTAATTGCGATTGGTGAGTTATCTCATGATTATTTATTCTCTCCATTAGCTGCCAAACGAATTCATGTCGATCTCCCCAATGTTAAGTTAATAAGCTGCTTAAGAAATCCAATAGATAGAACCTTTTCTCATTATCTTTATCTAATACGATGTGGCCTAACCAAACTTTCTTTTAAAGAAGCTATTCAGACAATACCAGAATTAATAGAACATAGTCTTTATTATAAGCATTTGTCAGTCTATTTTAGCCTATTTGAATCTAGTAGAATTAAAATTCTAGATTTTTCTGATCTTCAAGCCGATAGCAAGGTTTTTGCCAAAGAAATTTTCGATTATCTCAACCTTTCATTATTAGAATCTATTGATTACTCCC
>JBAVRC010000231.1:0-7819 GCA_049694615.1 Thermosynechococcaceae cyanobacterium
GCTCTAGAGCGACTGAAGCGCCACCTGCGGCGACAGCGGGTCGGGATTTTAATTGACAACTTAGAATCGGCCCTAGATTCCCAAGGACAATGGCGGGCCGCCCAGCGCAACGATGTGGAATTGTTGCGGATTTTGGCGGACCCATTGGTCCAGGGGCTGACCCTCATCACCAGTCGCGATCGCCTGTGCGAACCGAGCGTGACGGTGGACCATTATCGCCTTCCGGGACTGAGCCTTGCAGCTTGGGAACAGGCCTTTACCCAACAGCAGATCCCCATCCATGCCGAATCCTTGCAAGCCATGCATCATGCCTATGGGGGCAATGCCAAGGCCATGCACATTTTAGCCGGGGGCATCCAGACCGAATATGGCGGGGAGATGGACACTTACTGGGCGCATAGTTCCCGCACACTCTTGGCTCCAACGGATCTCAAAAATTTGATCGAGGGTCAATTGCAGCGGCTACAACAGCTTGACCCCATGGCCTATCGCCTCTTTTGTCGGTTGGGCTGCTATCGCTATCAGGATGTCCCCACCATCCCCTTAGCCGGGGTTTTAGTCCTGCTGTGGGATTGTCCTGAGGCCCAACGCCGCGCAGCACTGGTGGCGTTGCAAAACCGATCCCTGATTGAGGTGAGAAAGGGGGAGTATAGTTTACATCCGGTGCTCCGGGAAGCAGCAATTTTACACTTGCAAGACCCGGTCGAGACCCACAGGGCGGCGGCCCAGTTTTGGACGGACCATGTTAGGGCCATTCAATCCACCCAAGATGCGCTGCAAGCCCTAGAGGCTCACTATCACTACCGGGCGATTGGCGACGCGGGCAAGGCGGGTCGGGTGATTCTCAAAAGTCGATTGAACCAGTGGCACCAATATTTGCCCTTGGGTAGCACCCTCTATCGCATGGGGTTACTGCAACCGCTCCTTGCCGCCATTCCAACCATCATTGAGCCGTTACAGGGCGACTATACCTTGAGCGAGTTGTACAACATTCTGGCCGATGCCTATTGGATTACGGGTCAGGTTTGGGCGGCGATCGCAGCCCAGGAAACAGCCCTGACCCTTTCGGATCACGCACTGGCCATACTCCCAGAGGGTCCTGAACAGGAAAAGTCCCGGTATTACTACACCATGCTGGGGATCGATTCGCGATTGAGTATGGGTTTGTATTGTTTAGACCTGTGGGAGTTGGAACAGGCGGCGAGTTGGTTCCAAGGGGTGATGACGGCGGTGCAGGGAACCCCCCATACCCGTTGGGCCGAAAAGGCAGCGGTTTGCTTGGCCTTAACACAATCCTATCTGGGCCAAACGGAATTGGCGTATCAACAAGCAAATGAGATTTATCAAACCCTCTGTTGCGATCGCCCCATCGAGAATCGCGGCAGCGCAGCCTATTTTCTGCAATTGTTGGGTCAAACCTATGTGAATTTAGGAGATTTTGTAATTGCTGAAATTTTGTTTGAAAAAGTGTTGTCTTTTTCGACGGCCAGTCACTATACCCAAGTGCAGGCCAAAACCTTAACTGGACTGGCTATGATGCAACGACATCAACAGAATTTTGAGAGGGCGATCGCAGTCCATAGAGAAGCGATCGCATTGCTGGAAGGGATTGGTGCAAGGTGCGATTTAGCTGAAGCCTACTATCAATTAGGGGTGACCTATGGCACGATGCATCAGGTCGCTTTGAGGCAGGATTGGTTTAGTAAGGCGATCAGGTTATTTGCTGCGATGGATGCACCGCACCAGGTGAGCAAAGTGCAGGCGAGTTATAGTGAGCAGGGAATCAGTTAACAACCTCATCTCTAAATTAAAGTTACGAGTGGTGGCAAATTTCTGTGCTTTGCTCTATCCTTAAAGGTGTTTTTAGGAGCACGTTCTAGATATGATTTGGGAGGTTACTCGGATCCTAAGTGTCAGCCTTTCTGGTGCTGTTTTGATGTTTTTGGTGCAACCTTGGCTCTATCGCAGCGCAATCGGATTTTTTCTGGTGACGGATCTCGATATTGAGGATTGGCTTGCCGAGCAGTATACGCCGGGGGCTGCCATTGTCTTTGGCACGGCTTTGGTGGCCACGATTTTGTGGTATCTGATGGCACTCAATAAACCCGCCACCTCTTCAAGCGAGGTTGCGCCGATGCGGTTGCCTTGGGGGCTTTTGCTGTTGATTCCCATTATTGGCATTTGCTGTGCGCTTTACTTTTTCAACAAGAGCAACGATGCACTGTTGTCTTTGACCTTCCTTTATGTTGTCGATATACTCGTGCTTTACTGGTTTGCAACAGCAATTAGCTCTCCAGGCTTGCTGAAGTTTATTCCACCCGGATCATTTACGCTTCGTCACTGGATGAGGATGCAATAATGTCGCTTTATATTGTTGCGATTGGCGGTACAGGTGCTCGGTGTGTTGAGGCGTTAATTCACTTGGCTGCGGCGGGACTATTGACCCAAGATCGGATCCAGGTTTTGTTTATTGACCCGGATGAGAGTAATGGCAATTTAACGCGCACCCGCAATACGTTGAAGTTATACCAAGATTGTCGTGCATTGGTAATAGACAGTGCAGTTGCAACCCCTTGGCTCCAAACGCCTATTGAGTCGCTGGAGGTTTGGTCTCCGTTCCAAGACGGGGGAAATAAGACCTTAGGGACATTTTTTAATTATGAAAGTTATCGACATAATAATACGACTTTAGGCCATTTGTTCGATGTGCTCTACACCAAAGGAGAGCGTGATGCTGAATTGGACGTTGGATTCCGGGGTCGCCCTGCCATTGGCGCGGCCATTATGAGTCAGGTGCGTCTGGAACGCGGTGGACGGGATGTCTGGAGCCAACTCATTCAAAATATTGAGTTGGATTTAGGTCAAGGTAAATTTCCGAGGGTGTTCCTGTGTGGATCGATTTTTGGCGGGACTGGGGCTTCAGGATTTCCGACGATTGGTCGTCTATTGAAAAATCGTCTCGATCAAGCCAAAGCAAGCGATCGCGTGAAGTTGGGCGGGTTGCTAATGTTGCCCTATTTCCAATTCTCGGTGCCGCCTGGTCAAGATCCGGGCGATATTTATGCCAGACCTGAACAGTTTTTATTGAATACAGAAGCCGCACTCAGATACTATCAAATTCAAGGAATTTTTAAGTCTATTTATTTATTGGGCGATCAAGATCCAGCGACGATTAAAAATTTTAGTATCGGGAAAAACAATCAGCAAAACGATCCACACTTTATCGAACTATATGCAGCACTGGCTGTCCGCCACTTTTTCTTAAGTGAAGAAACGGCTCCTGTGGTGTTGCTAAGTCGTCGGACAGCCCAACAAATTACCTGGGACGATGTGCCCGATAGAACCCAAGTTAAAACTCGTCTGGCCAATACAGCCCGCTTTGCCTTTCTGTGGGTGGCTAATTTAGAACCAGAGTTGAGTCAGGGCAAAGCCAACATTGGCGAGTTTCAAAAGTTAGCGCCTTGGTTTAGCAAATACTTTCGACCCAAGGGTTGGTTTGTCAGCGGTAAGGGGTTGCCGGACTTGAACGACGACCTCCAACAGGAGGGCATTCGGGCGATTCATGACTGGTGCGTTTCGTTTTTGCAGTGGCTGGGCACTTTGCATTACTCGGGCGGCGAGGTTCGCAATGTGCAATTGTTTCGAGCCAATTTATTTCTGGATCGCAATGGCCAAGTTCTCCGCACCACCGAGGATTTCACGCGGTTGGTGCTAGGGGCTGAGGGGTTAGAGCAGGCCAATACCGCTTCTCCCAAAGCCTTAAAAGAACAACTTGCCCTCCAATCCAACGGTGCCCCAGGGTCTGTGGGATTAGCCGCTGCCCTGTATGACCTATGCAAACCCTGAAGAGGTAAGGTATGACCAGCAGTATGCCCCAGCAATCGTCTTGCTTTTTCTTGCCCAAACTCAAAGATGGGGAGGGGTCTCAGGAGGGCATTGATGTGAGGCCCGGTACGGTGGGGGCTTGGGATTTGCAGTCGTCGGCTGCGTTTCAACATGTGGCGTCTAGTCTAGAGGTTCCCTCGGCGGGACGCGATATTAAAAGCGTCAGTTCAATTCCCGATATTTGGGCACGTCCGCTGTCGATGGAGATGGCGCTCCATAACCGCAAGTACCCGATTCGGGAACAGATGATGGCCCAATGGCAGGGCATGCTGACGGCGATCGCCCTATCCGAAGTACGCGGTTTCCCGATGAAGGCTGAGTTGTTGGAGTTGGCAGCGTTGAAGGATGCAGATCCCTTTGCGCGATCGCTGTATGAGTTGTTGCCTGCGACTCAAAATTGCTTGTATGTGCCCAATGGCAAACATCCTTGGGAGGATGTGTATGTGTTTTTGTGGAATGGCAAACCCGTCGGCATGACCACACCCAGTACCTTGGTGTGTCCTTCGGAGGAGGGCGAATGGGCAGGATTACCTTGGTGGCAGGGGGGACGATTGCGATCTCCCATCGCCCCTGTCGATCACTTGAACTTGGAAGAAAAAGGTCAACTGAAGCAATGGTTAGCGATTTTGAGCCAGGAGTTGAACCAGCACAATGGCAATACCAAAGCCATTAATGAAGTGTCGGCAGCATTGCGTGAGTTTCAAGAGCAGTTAGGGAATGTACCCACCCAAACCCTTAAATTCAGCACCAATCCGCGCTTTTTCGGGGTGAACCTAACCCACGGGCCGCTTCGGGTTTTGAATACCCCCATTCAGGCGATTCCGCAACCTTCGAGTGTGCGCGTATTGCCCAGTCCCGGCAAGTCTCCGGTGATGGATCTGTTGCTGATTCCTGAGGCATACCAGATTGTGCGGGAATGGGGACAGCCCGCACAAAGTATTTGGATTCACGACACCACCAATTTAGCGGCGCTGCGCCCAGAAGATATTCCCCGATCGGGTCCGTTCCCGAAGTGGAATGTGAAGTGTTTGCGCGAGGCAGATTTGTTTTTGCCAGAGTTGTCTTTTATTACGCAAGCGTCGGCGTTTCCGGGCGGGTTGCTGCCAAAGGGTATGGAGGCACTGACGGAAATTTACGACGGCAAGAGTATTACGCCTTTACTGCCGTTGAATCCGTTGTTGCTAGAGTATTTGACCCCAGAAGATTTGGTGTCGATGGTGCAAATTCAGCGTATCGATCAACCGTCCGGGCCACAGGTGGAATTTATTGTGGACTTGCGGTTGTCTGGAATGGGGCCATCGGGTTCGATGGTTTACCGGATGGTTAAAACCTATCCGCTCAAAAAAGAGAATGGAATTGGCGATATCCCGGTCTTGGAACTGTGGCCTAATTTTCGCTCTGCAACCTGGCAAGAATATTACGGATTTTACTACGATCCCAATTTAGAAACGTTTCAAGTTAATTTTGCCAACCCCCAAGAGAACTATACCTTTAAGGGGGTGGGTCAGTTTCATTTCCCCACCGTGTCCTTCCCGGATACAAATAGCAATTGTCAATTGGTGAAGCTTTTGGAATTTCCTAGTTTCCTGGACTGTCGTAACAAAAAGCAGCAGCCTTTGGGGTTAATTTTGCTAAAAACACCAGTCGAAGTGGGAACAACGACCGGGATTCCTTGGAAAGTCGGGGTAGATTTTGGCACATCGTTTACCAATGTCTATTTGGAGCGCAATCACACGGTAGAACCGTTGACGGTGGAACCGCTGCACTATCAAGTCACCGGGAGTAGCGTTGAAATCCGACCTGTGGCGTTGTTTGAGTATTTTGTCGCCAATAAAATGGAGTTGCCCCTGTCTACGGTGCTGACGACACGAGGAGCCAAAGAAGATACGCAAACGCTATTAGATGGACGGGTGTTTATCCCGCGCGATTTAAGTTCGTTTAGACCCAGCACAGACGATTGGATTCGGACGAATCTCAAGTGGGCACCAGAGACACGCAACTTTAACCAGTTATTTTTGAAGCATTTAATTTTGCAGATTACAGCCCAAGCGGCTATGAGCAATGCCAAAGAAGTGCAGTGGTCCATTTCTTATCCATCGGCGTTTTCTAAGAGCGATCGCAATACCTATGCCCAAACCTGGCGGCGGCTGACGCAAGAAATTGAAGCAGGAACTGGAATTCCCCAGATCTGTCCCTCTCAGGATAATCTGAGGTATCGCACGGAAAGTTTGGCCGTTGCCCAATACTTTGCGGACTATGAGTTGGCCGGAAGTAAGAAACGACTCGACTTAGTGAGAAGTACCTGTATTGATATCGGGGGCGGTACGTCTGATATTTCGATTTGGGAGAAAAACCAATTGTTGCATCAGTGTTCGGTGCAATTGGCTGGCAAGGATTTGTTCTCGCAATTTATTCAAATGAATCCGGGCTTCTTAGAACGGCAATTTCGGACCCCAGTTGATGAATGGCGGAAGTTACGCGGGTTTCAGTTTTATGTGAAGCTTGATATTTTGCTGCGCCGGGAAAGCGATGGCTGGCTCCGCAATCGCCGGGATATGGTAGCGGAGGAGCCGGAATTCCGAGGTTTAATGCAACTGATGACCTTGGGAATTGCTGGACTCTATTATTACGTTGGGCTTTTGTTGAAGGCATTGCATGAAGAAGGCAAGTCCAAAATGCCGGAAATTACGCCTGTGTTTATTGGAGGGAATGGATCTCGCTTCTTAAACTGGCTAGCCGAAGGGGGCGAATTTACCCGCCATTGCGAGGTGAACGATTTACTGAGTGCGATGCTCAGCCTCGCTTCTGGGTTTGAAGATATCCATACCAATTCGGAACTGAGTCCTTTGCCAAAGGATGAAGTGGCTTGTGGGTTGGTGCTGGAGGAGAGCCACCTGAAAGGGCTAGATAAACGGGATGAAGATCCGCTGATTGCAGGGGAAGCGTTTGAGATTAATGGCAAAGCCTATGACTGGAATACACGGATGCAATTAAGTGGCAATATTGAGGAGTTGGATATTCCCCAGTTGACGCAGTTGATGAATTTCATGAATGGGTTCCACAAAACGCTGGATGTTCTACGGGTGGAAGGGATTTCGCCATTTAAGGGCTATCAGGCGAGTGAGGAAATGGGGGTCAATGCCCAACTCTGGCGGGAGGTATCGCGAGAGTTAACGCGATCGCTTTTAAGTTTCCGAGGTAGTGCCGATGATATGCGGATTGAACCGCCGTTTATTTTGGGGTTAAAAGCATTATTGCAAATATTAGGTAACCGTTGGGCGGAGGAATGGAAATGAAACTTAGTCAGCTAACTTGGGGATTGTTGACAGCGATCCTTCTCTTAGGAAGTTCGACACTACAATCCAATGCAGAAACCAGTTCATCGCCTACACTGTCTAGTGCCTCTACTGCAAATGCTGACATACAAGCTGAATTAGATGATTTTAGAAATGCGATCAAATCCTTAGAAGATCAACTTAGCAATACTCCATCTAGTATTGATTTTGCTGAGTTGTCCAATAAATTTAATGTCTTAAAATCCACAAAAATTAAAAGCAAAGAAACAGAAAACTTATTTAGGGATCCTTTATTAGAGCTATTAACAAAAAAACAAGAAAACGGGCTTAATAGTGAAAATGAAGATTTCATCAAAAGCTTGCAAGATGTCTTAAAAGAAGTAGATCAAACACTTACAACAGATGATCCTAGTAAAGGATATGGTACTTTTGGGAGACAAACTAGTGCCGCCTTGCTAAAATATCTTGAGACAAAAGTTGATCCTAATCTTAATGTTGATAATAAACCTAAAACGATAGATAGTGAAATAGGCAATCATAATTCAGCTCTTAAAACTAGTGGCGGTTATATTTCTAATGATCAGAATGTAATAGCATATGTGTCACTAGCCTTTGCACTTTTATCCCTTGGCATACAC
>JBAVRC010000232.1:0-1501 GCA_049694615.1 Thermosynechococcaceae cyanobacterium
GAACAGGTCTTTGAGACATCAAAGCATTGTGCCGAGGCCGCAGCAGAGCTAGAGCAAACTTTTGCCCTGGATTGGCGCATGGGTCTACTGTCCGGCTCGGCGATGGAACAGGCTCAGGTGATCGTTCAGGCCCATGTTTGGCGCGAGTGGGTCGCGTTGGAAATGGAAGGGGAGATCGGGTGAGATTGTTGCTGAGTGCGTTGAAGGTGGCCATTCTTGATTTTGCCAGGGCTTGCTACGCTATGATCAAATTAACGTTGGCTTGGCAAAAGATCGATGTTTCTGCCTGACTTGGATGAAGACTATTTGGTCGGTTTAAGCGTGGAAGAACTGCAAGCCTTGTCTGCGGGAATGCTGGCTCCTGCCGCGCAAATCCAGCTTGATAGTTTACTGGCACGAAATACAGAGGGCCAATTGTCGGCGGATGAGGATGCGATTCTAGAGCGCCTGTTGTCGCAAATTGATCACCTCAATATCCTGAAAACGAGGGCCAGATATACCTTGAATCACTTAAATAGGGCATCAGCAGCGGTGTGAGTGCCTACGTTTCCGTTGAGTTACAGCGTCGAATTCGGACTTATTTTGCCAATTGTTGCGCTTATTGCCGGACTGCCGAATCTTTGACAGTTACAACGTTTGAGTTTGAGCACATTATGCCGCGAGCTGTGGGTGGGGCAACGACGTTTGAGAATCTCTGCCTGTCTTGTCCGTCCTGTAATCGTTACAAAGCTGTTCGTCAGTCTGGTTTGGATACGGTTACTCAACAGGAGGTCGCATTGTTTCATCCCCAGCTTCAGTTGTGGACGGAACATTTTGCCTGGGATGAAGATGGAACGCAAATGGTTGGGATTACCCCGGTTGGTCGAGTGACGATTGTTGTGCTGAAAATGAATCGTCCGCAATTGGTTCGGGTGCGAAAGATGTGGGTCAAGATGGGGGAACATCCTCCAAATAACTAATTTTATGGATCGTTTTCGCCAACTGCGATCGCCCATCTGGTGGATGAAGAATACAAAGATGGTGTCTTGAGTTATACTCCTGACGGTTGGAGACTAGACTTTTCTTTGGACGACTTTGGTGGAAAACTCTAGAAGTATTGACCTAGGACAGAGTGCCTATCCATGATCCAGCTTGAGTTCAGCGACGGAGCCATAAACAAGCTTAATTACGAACGTTATCATCACCCACATCCTCAAGTGCAAAAGAAGATGGAAGTGCTCTACCTCAAAAGCCAGGGGCTATCGCATCAAGAGATTCGCCGATTATGCCGAATCAGCAAAAGCACCTTGGTCAGCTACTTGCGACAGTACCAGGAAGGGGGGATAGAGAAACTTAAACAATTGAACTATCAAGGCCAACCAAGTCATCTCAATGACCATGCCGAAATGATTGAAGCCTACTTCAAGGAGCATCCCCCCCGAACAGTGGCCGAAGCCCAAGCCAAAATTGAGGAACTCACAGGGATCAAGCGCAGCCCCACCCAAATTAAGGCATTTCTCAA
>JBAVRC010000233.1:0-1930 GCA_049694615.1 Thermosynechococcaceae cyanobacterium
AGAACGGTCTCCTCCTCTGCCTGAATCCCTTTGCTGTAAGGAGTTGGAATAGATGTGTCCGTCAGTCAGGGTCTGGACTCTTCGATGGTACTCCCAGCCAATCTCCCATTGGCTAGCTCTGACGCGAGAAGAGTGCTCGCCGCAGAACAAACAACACGAAAACCGATATTGTTGTTGTTCTCGTCGCCCGCATTGTTATTGTTGCGACGGGCCGAACGACAATTCCTAGGATTGTTGTTCCAGGAACCACCGCGCAGCAGCGGTTATGCCTACCCCACCCATAACAGTAGCGAAAAATGGAACCGACGGTCTTTCTTGCAATAAATCTCTGCAATCTTCTCACGCTAAAATTGCAAATTCAAAAAAAATGCGAAAAGGGCAAAAGCGCAAAAGGGACAAAGGGCTAAGAAGTCCTCGCCGCAGAACAAACAACACGAAAACCGAAATTGAAGTTGACCTCGACGCCCGCAATGAAATTGACGCGACGGGCCGAACGACAAGTCCTAGGAATGTTGTACCAGGAACCACCGCGCAGCAGCCTTCTAGCATTTTCATCGGATTTATCGGCATTATCTATCCAAGCACGGCCATCAGTTGGAGCACTCGTATAAGTATCGTGCCAGTGGTCTTCGCACCATTCCCACACATTGCCATGCATGTCGTACAGTCCAAAGTCATTGGCGACGCCAAAGCTACCCACAGGTGTGGTCTTTTCGCGATAAATTCCTTTTGGTCCCGCACCGTAAGACCCAGACCAGTCATATTCAGGGTTGTCTGTGCCGCGATAATTGGCTAATTCGGTGGTAATGGTCTCGCCAAAATGAAAGGGGGTTGTGGTTCCGGCACGACAGGCATATTCCCATTCGGCTTCACTGGGTAGTCGATAGGGTCGATGGGTATACCGCGAAAGGCGATCGCAAAATTCAACCGCATCTAACCATGACACACACTCAACAGGTAAGTCTCCGGTTTCATTCTTAAAATGAGAGGGATCAAGGGCAATCTCTCGATTAATCTGCGGTTTTTCGGCGATGGCTTTCCATTGTGCTTGGGTGACCGGATACTTCCCCATAAAAAAGGGGGAAATATTGACGTTGTGTTGAGGTCTTTCATCGTCACCGCTCTCTAATTCGCTCTCTGGTGCGCCCATCATAAAACTCCCAGGGGGAATCAACATCATTGCAAGGGTTTCATCCCGGCCAAGGTGTTCTTCAAAGTATTGAATTTGTTTGCGATAGCGCTTGATCGTCAGATTAGTCATAGCAGTGACAGACGTATCTATTTCAATGAGATGGAAAAAGGACTAGGTGCTTGAAAGCGCAATGCTGCAAATACTTTTTGTCGGAGCCGCCAGGTATTGCCATGCTTTAGGTGTGCAGCCCAGCTTTGAACTGATTGGCTCAACCGAACGTAACTGATTTTTCCTTGGCTATAATCTCTCTTCAGTTGCTTAAAGCGACGTCTGGCTCGTTTCAAGTTGTCGGAACGTACTCGAATTCGATCAGGCAGCACCCGGAATCCCACAAAATTTGCCCCCAAGCGTGTCTCAGACAGTTGACTCTTAATGGGGTGAATTTTTAGGCGTAATTGGGTCAAATAATCTTCAATTGCTATTCGAGATTCTGCCAATTCCACCCGGTCATCAGAAAATAAGGCAAAGTCATCAACATAACGCAGATATTTACCAATTGAGAGTTCTTCATTGACAAAATGATCTAATCCATTGAGGTAAATATTTGCAAAGAACTGACTGGTTAAGTTGCCAATGGGCAAACCCTTTCGCCTAGAAAGGGGGGTAAGTAAGTAGGTTGGCCTAGATAAACCGAACTTTCACAAGGAGGGCACAGTTGACCCAAACCCATATAGGTCAGGCATTTCATCCCATTTAGGATAGTTCGGCTTTTCAACCCGCACCTACTTAGTTCTTCAC
>JBAVRC010000234.1:0-2835 GCA_049694615.1 Thermosynechococcaceae cyanobacterium
GTATAGTAAGGCGAACTGTGGTGATGCCTAACCCTTTGATGGAACAACCGTCACTTTTTTCAGATCTCGAATGGCGCGCCATTCGCCATTCCGGCTTGGTTCAGCCCCAGGTGGCGGACCTGAGTGTTCCCGTGCTCCAAGGCTGGAAACAACGCATTGTTCAGTACCAGCAGCAAGTCATTCGGGAGATTGAACCAACCCAAGGGTCTTTGTTTGAGGGGGCGATCGCCCAAACAGACCCTAGCACCATCGATCCGTTTCAACTTCGGCAGCAAAATATTGAGTTTTGGCGCTGGCCAGCCCATGAACCGGGTCATGCAGCGTTGTACTTTGTGATTGATCATGCAGCATTGCTGCTGTTGTATGTGGGCGAAACGGGTCAGGCCAATCAGCGTTGGAAAGGGGTTCATGACTGTAAACGCTATGTGCGCAATTACATTACTGCTCATCGCTGTCAAACCCTCCCGGTCAGTGTGGGGATTGGGTTTTGGACCCATGCACCTGCGGAGACCCGCGCCCGTCAACGGTTTGAGTTGCGTCTGATTGAGCAATGGCGATCGCCCTTTAATAAAGAAAACTGGAAACACTGGGGGACCCCATTCCTGGGGGGCAAAGATTGATTGTCAGAGCTACAGCGATTCAGGGACAATGAATCTGTGGAAAAATCGTTGCAATAGGTCGTGTCATGTCTAATAAAACCTTGAATTTAAACGATCAACTGTACGACTATTTGCTGTCGGTTTCTTTAAGAGAGCCGGAGATTTTAGCCAAACTGCGTGCCGAAACAGCCCGTCACCCCAGAGCCAATATGCAAATTTCTCCAGAACAGGGGCAATTTATGGCGCTGTTGGTGGAACTGATGGGGGCCCAAAAAACGTTGGAATTGGGGGTTTTTACAGGCTACAGTTCTTTGGTCACTGCTTTGGCGCTGCCGCCAGATGGGAAACTCATCGGCTGCGATGTTAGCAGGGAGTTTACGGACATAGCCCGCCCTTATTGGGAAGCAGCAGGGGTCGCTCACAAAATTGATTTGCGACTGGGTCCTGCACTCAAAACCCTGGATCAATTGTTAGCTGAAGGACAAGGAGAATCCTTCGATTTTGCGTTCATCGATGCGGATAAAACCAATTACAAAAATTATTATGAATTGGTGCTGCAATTGCTGCGTCCGGGTGGATTAATCGCGGTCGATAATGTGCTGTGGTCGGGTGCTGTGGCCCAACCGGAGGTACAAGACGACGATACGATCGCACTGAGGGCCTTTAATCAACATGTATTAACCGATGCGCGGATAACGTTGAGTTTGGTCCCCATTGCCGATGGGTTGACCCTAGCCCGCAAGCGCTAAAGAGGTAGGACGTGCGATCGCTTTTTGACCACTGGGAGATCGGGCTTACCCTGAATCCAGAAACTCAGGATGGGGTCTGGTCTGTCTGACTACAATTGAAAAAGATAGGCAACGCGCATTCGGACCAACCCGACCGACCTATTGCTTTGCCCCATGCAACCTCCCCTGCAAGTTGGATGACCGAGATTCTGGCGATAGCGGCGATCGCAATCCTTTCCTTAGCGCCAATGGTGTTATCCATTTGGGGCATCCATTGCCTCGCCCAATCCTCCTACCTCAATCGCTACCGGAGAATGGCACATCAGGGATTGGAAAGGCGATCGCATTTTTGGGGAGAAGATCCTTGGGTGAACGTCAACTGGCAAGATCCCGTCGGATTTATTGGCGATACCAGTTGTTGCTTTAATGCCCACTCTCCTATGATTCGCAGTGCTGTCAACCCCGTCGGTCCATGTCGGAACTGCATCTACTACGAACCCAGCACCCATCTAGAACAAACGTGATTTCTGCCGACGCTGATGCTACGTATAACGTGCGGATTTCCCAAGAGCGATCTTGAGATTTTCGAGCTTCTTAGCCGGAGGTATTCCATTGGGGCAATCTTGCCATAGTAAACCGTATTGCGATCGCCCATAAAAATCTACTCATCCGTATATTCCAACCATCCAATCAAGGAATCGCTAGAGCAATTCATAACTCGTATCCCAAGGTCAGCAAAATCACTTCTTCCAATTGGCCAATTATTTCGGGACTCAGTTGCCCAAGCTTACGAATCAAACGAGTTTTATCCAATACTCGCATCTGAAAGCACAGGGCAACAGAATCCTGGCTGAGTCCACCATTGCCTTGTTTGATCAGCAGGCATATAGGCAAGGCAGCACGACGTTGGTTTGTGGTGAGAGGAATGGTAATGGTTGTAGTTGAAAACTGGGAAACAAGATCATTTTGGAAAATGATGACGGGGCGAATACCTGCTTGTTCAGATCCTTGAGTCGGATTGAGATCGGCTAGCCAGACTTCACCCCGTTTAAGCGGATTGGTCATAGTTGGTCTTCCTGGTGAAGCATTGCTGCATAGTCGTTCATACCTGCTTCGGCAAGGGCACGATCTTCGTCAGCAAACTCCGCAAACATAGTAGCTAGTTGGGTTGGATCAAGGATGGTCTGATGATGACGTCGATCACGAAATTTCAAGAAGGCTATAAAATCAGCCACTTGTTGGAGTTGTTCGTGGGTCAGTTGCTCTAAATCTTGCTTAAGAATTTCAGTGGTGATGGGCATAAGGAGAAAATATACAATCAGGGGTTTTCTCTATTATACGAACCTAGTAGAATTCTCAACCCACCAACTCAACACCTATCAACTTTCAGTCTATAGGTTGGGGAAGGAATTGAAAGTCCCGATCTAAGAACCTGTTTGAAAAGTCTCTGATCCCCTTGTAGCGCCATTGTGACGAGGCAATTGTAGAGTAAAGGGGTCGCTCAAGAG
>JBAVRC010000235.1:0-1677 GCA_049694615.1 Thermosynechococcaceae cyanobacterium
ACCTAACCGTCCGCTGATGGTACACTATGTACATGACGTACAGAGGTGTTGTGATGCGCTCTTTATCTGCCGGAGAAGCCAGAAATAGTTTTGCAGATACGCTCAATCATGTTGCTTACGGTTCAGAACATGTTGCGATCCAACGACCGGGCAAAGATCCTGTCTATATGATCCCGGCTAAGGACTACGAACTTTTTCTGAAACTTCTGCAACAAGCAGAGGATGATCTCGATCTTCAGGAAGCGGAGGAACGGATGGCTGATCCCAATCAGCAAAGGGTTGGGGTTGATGAGTTCTTCGCGAAATTAGAGGGATAAGGTGAGTCAGTATCGGATTGAAGTTGATCGGCGCGTCAAAAAGGATCTCCAATCAGTCCCTACGCAAGACTTAGCGCGGATTCAGTCTGCCATATCTGACCTGGCAAACGATCCACGCCCTTATGGATGCAAGCAACTCAAAGGGAAAAATCATGAATATTTAAGAATTCGGGTGGGTGATTATCGAATTATTTACACTGTTCGAGATCAAGCGCTGTTAATTGTCGTGATCCGTGTTGGTCACCGCAGAGAAATCTACAAAAAACTCTAAGCAGTTAGCTTGTTGTAACAAGTCTTGAGAATGATATCTGTAACGTTGTTATTTGCATATGAATCAGCAACGAAATCGAGGTGTTTCAGCAACGGAAGAAGGTCGCAAGAAGCTTGCGGATGCTAAAGCAGCTTGGCGGGATGAAGCTGGGCAGCGCCTGACTGTGCTGAAACTTGCGGTGATGTCTGGCTGGAGTGTTGATGTGGTCAAGGATTTTTGGGGTTGCAAAAAAATGTTGAACGAGACGTCGTGCAGAGTATTTGTCAGGTTTTGGGCTGCCTTCCCCCCGCTTGGGTTGAGGGGTTGGGGAAGAGGGTCCTAGAAGTGCTGACTTCCGGCGGTGGCATCCAGGTGATTGTGGGGGTGACCGGGTTGACCCGCCCCCTTCGAACGCAAAGCGGTGAAAACTTCTCGGGGGGGCATTTTAAGGGTAAGTTGAGAGTAATACCAGGTTGAGGAACAACTCTGATGAATTTACGCCCTTTTTTAGCCATCTCATCCGCGGCAATCTTGATTACGGTATCGGCCCAGCCCATCCTCGCCAGTCGAGACAAGGCCATTGAAACGGTGCAGAAATCAACCCAATTATTTTCCAGTGAGATGTCGGCGGCTAAAACCCGTATTCCTCGTTCCGTGCTCAGAAATGCCCTGGGCATCGCAATTATTCCTAATGTTGTCAAAGCTGGGTTTATTGTAGGGGGCACTCGGGGGACGGGGGTGCTTTCGGTGCGCGAACCCAATGGGCGCTGGAGTAATCCAGCATTTTTAAACTTGACCGCCGGGAGTGTCGGGTTTCAGGTTGGGGCCCAGTCTAGTGATGTAATTATTGTGTTTAACTCTAAGGCGTCGCTGCAGAAAGCCCTCACCGAAGATTTTGATATTGGCGGGAATGTCAGCGCTACGGCAGGCCCCGAAGGGGTCACCCCGGTGGACAATTCCTCCACCATTCCCGATGTTTATACCTACGTGCGCAATCGCGAAGGCTTGTTTGCTGGGGTTTCACTCCAGGGGTCGAAACTGGGCATCAATAGCGATCGCAACCGCGATTTTTATAACCAACCCGAGATTACCACCGAGAAAATTTTTACC
>JBAVRC010000236.1:0-3127 GCA_049694615.1 Thermosynechococcaceae cyanobacterium
CGTCTGGACAATACCTTTGCGGCGGCATCCCATGTCTCCGTGGGCAAAGCCCGGACGGCTGCTCTCTTCAAACATCCAACTAGCTTTTTTGAAACTGCGATCAAAAACGGTCGTGTTTCCTTAGTAGCCATGCCCGATTTTACGCCGCTCCAGGGCGGTGTGCTGATCGAGTATGAAGGCCAAGTCATTGGAGCCATCGGTGTCAGCGGATCAGCCAGCGCTCAGCAAGACGAAGAGATTGCGATCGCTGGAGCCAACGCCCTCAAAAAGCCCTGAGAGAATCCCTATGAAACGACACATTTCATCTCTAATCCTGGCGATGTTCACTGGGATAGTTGCCACAGGTCAGGCGATCGCCCAAACAACGACGGATGCTCCCGCGAGCAATCCGGTTGCGGTGATTAACCTTGCCACCCCCGAAGGCGTAAAACTCGTTAAGGGTCAATGGCGCTATCGCGATGCCAATATTGTTCCGGTTACTTTCAATCGTCCGGGGCCAGACCGTAAGGCATCCGGGCCACCGAGCGTCACCTACGACATTACGCCCCAGGCAGGGGCAGCGACCTTTGATGACTCCCAGTGGGAAGCGATCGCCCCCAATACCCTCGATCAACGCCGTTGCACAGGTAAACTCTGCTTCAACTGGTATCGCCTGAACCTCACCATTCCGCAAAAGGTAGGAAACTTTGACCCGACCGGATCGGATGCCATCTTTGAAGTTGTAGTGGATGACTACGCCGAAATCTGGGTGAATGGACAGCTCCCATTGGCATTAGGACAAACCGGAGGCGATTTAATTAAAGGCTACAATGCTCCCAATCGGGTCGTCGTCGGACGAAATGTTAAACCAGGACAGCAGATTCAGCTCGCTGTATTTGGTGCCAATGGCCCCCTCTCCAAACCGCCGAGTAACTTCATTTGGATTCGCTCGGCCACGTTGGATTTTCATAAACCGCAGGCTAGCATTCCGCAAGCAGGAGGGGGCAAAATTGTGCGACTCGATCCGGCTCTGGATGCGATCGTGCCGCAGAATACCAAAATCGAAAAACTGGCCAGCGGATTTCAGTTTACCGAGGGGCCAGTTTGGGCAAGGGATGGCGGCTATCTGCTGTTCAGCGACCCGAATGCCAATACCATCTACCGCTGGTCGCCCGATGGCCAAGTTTCGGTCTTCCGCACCAAAAGCGGCTATGCCGGAGTAGATATTGGCGAGTATAAACAGCCCGGATCGAATGGTCTGACCTTCGATAAGGAAGGGCGACTCACAATTAACGAGCATGGCAACCGTCGGGTGACTCGCCTGGAAAAGAATGGGGTATTGACCGTTCTGGCAGATCGGTATGAGGGTAAACGGCTGAACAGCCCGAATGATCTGGTCTATCGCTCCGATGGTGCACTTTACTTTACCGACCCACCCTTTGGCTTGCCCAAAACCTTCGACGATTCGCGTAAGGAACTCTCCTATAGCGGCGTATATTGTCTCATTAACGGTCAACTCAAACTCGTGACGAAAGAGTTGAGCGGTCCAAATGGGATTGCTTTTTCGCCCGATGAGAAGTACTTGTATATTGGCGACTGGGATGAAAAACATAAGGTAGTCATGCGGTACGCGGTCAATGCGGATGGAACCTTGTCCAATGGCAAGATCTTTTACGACATGACAAATGCATCGGGGGAAGATGCGATCGATGGGATTAAGGTAGACCAACAGGGTAATCTCTATGTCTCAGGCCCCGGCGGATTGTGGATTTTATCTCCAGAGGGGAAACATTTAGGAACCCTCATTGGCCCGGAGCATCCGCACAATATGGCTTGGGGGGATGAGGATGGCAAGACGCTCTATTTAGGGCTTGCTTAAAAACCCCAGACGATATGTTAAACAAGGCATTCAGGTGAATAGAGTGGTGGGCAAGTGCAAGGAAAATGGCTAAAATGCCCTAAAACCCTTGCATCTCAACCGGCCTATGTACCGTTTTGTGCCACCGAGCGACCAAACAGCAGAGCAATTCAAGCTACCCTTTGCGGGAACCCTCACCCATGAAAACCGCTGGGTACAATTAGCACAGTTGGTGCCTTGGTCAGAGTTTGAATCGGAATATGCCCAGAGCTTTAGCGCAACGCAGGGGGCACCGGCCAAGTCGTTTCGGATTGCCCTGGGTTCGTTAATCATCAAAGAACGATTAGGCACCAGCGATACCGAAACTGTGGAACAAATTCGCGAGAATCCATACCTGCAATACTTCTTGGGATTTGAGGCGTACAGTAATACGCCGCCGTTTGAGGCATCGATGTTGGTGCATTTTCGGAAGCGTCTCCCGTTATCCCTGATCGGACGGGTGAATGAACGGATGGTGGACCGGTCAATGGGTCAATCGCAACCACCCGCCGAAACAGAGCCGCCATTGGCCCAACAGCCACCATCGACGCACTCAGACCTCAGAGAAGCCAGAGAGAGTGGGAACCCTATAGAACCTGAGACCCCCCAAGCACAGCCGCCTAAGGTCAGCAATAAAGGGAAGTTGATCATTGACGCGAGTTGTGCGCCTGCCGATATCCATTATCCGACTGACTTGGGATTACTCAACAGCGCTCGAGAACACACCGAAGCCATCATGGATGAACTCTATGCCCAGGTCAAAGATGACGTGCCACAAAAGCCTCGAACCTATCGGCAAAACGCACGGCGCGATTTTCTCAATGCCTCCCGCAAACGCAAGCTCTCAAGCAAACAACGCCGTAAAGCCATCAAAAAACAGCTCAGCTATGTGCGTCGGAATCTGGCCCATATTGATGCGCTCTTAAATGCGGGGGCATCGCTAACGGCCTTGAGTCGGTTCCACTATCAAACCCTGCTGGTGGTGAGTGAGGTCTTTCGCCAACAGGAGTGGATGTATAAAAACGGCACCCATCGCATCGACGATCGCATTGTCAGCATTGCTCAACCCCATGTGCGACCTATTGTGCGCGGCAAAGCAGGCACACCCGTCGAATTTGGGGCCAAGTTCTCGGCCAATTGTAATGATGAGAGCTTCGTCTTTCTCGACCGTCTTAGTTGGGATAACTTCAACGAATCCGGGGACCTCCAGCAACAAGCCGAGGCTTATAAAGACCGATATGGTTACTATCC
>JBAVRC010000237.1:0-3313 GCA_049694615.1 Thermosynechococcaceae cyanobacterium
AACCAATGAAGTGAGCATGTTGCAGCACCACCGCTTCGCATTCGGGGTGGGCAATAATTTCGGCGCTAGGGTATTGAACTTTAAGTTCGATGAGTTTGCGCTCGGAAAAAGTTTCATGGACGATACAACTGCCCTGCCAAAGTACCAAATCGCGTCCCGTTTGGGCCATAACATAGCGGCCCAGATTTTGATCTGGGGCAAAGATAATGGGTTGGTCTGACGGAAGTTGGCGCACGATATCCACTGCATTGGAACTAGTGCAAATAATGTCGCTGAGGGCTTTAATTTCAGCGGTGCAGTTGATGTAGGAAATCACCAAATGATTGGGATGCTTGGCCTTAAAGGTGGCAAATGCCTCGGGTGGACAACTGTCGGCGAGGGAACACCCTGCATCAAGGTCGGGGATGAGGACTTGCTTGTTAGGGTTGAGGATTTTGGCGGTTTCGGCCATGAAGTGGACCCCTGCAAACACAATAACATCGGCATCGGTGTCGGCAGCTTGGCGAGACAGACCGAGGGAATCGCCAATAAAGTCTGCAATGTCTTGAATATCCGGCTCTTGATAATAGTGGGCCAAAATGATGGCGTTGAGGTCTGTTTTTAAGGCGTTAATAGCGACGACCAGATCGATGGGCAGCGAATCGGTCGGGGCGGGTTGGGGCGGTGCAAGGGTAAACACAGGCAGTGAATAGCCCAGAGGGCGATGGGTAAAAATGACTTATCCTTACGATGATAGTTGAATTTACTAGGATTGCCAGGATATGGGGCAATTACAACTCTTACAATTCATTTTTGATGCAAGGATGGAGTGAAAAATATACTATATCTACATTATAGACCAGATTAATTGTTGAACAATTTTTAATTCGTTCAGTAAGTTTCGATCTTCGCTAATATGGGGAATTTTGAGTTGATTTTCTGGAATGCCGCGTTGTTTTAGACGCAGGCGTAAAGACTCAAAACTCCCCTGGGCTAAAATTCGCAAACCGGGCGGCGGCACTTGATCGCGACGCATAACCTGGTAATGTCCATTTTCTTCTTGGAGTAAAGTGTCGAAGCGCTGTAGCAAAACGGCTGAATTGGATAATTCAGACCCAGGACATAATTCGAGATTGACCCAATAATGAGCGGGAATGTCCGTCTCCGAGAGCGTAATACAAAAGTCTTCCAGCTTCACGTTAAACTCTTCTTGCAGGCGATTCATAACCTGCACAACATGAAACTCCGTTGTCTTTTCGCTGGTGGAATTTAACTGCCCACCTAATCGATAGCGAAACACAATTAAGGGGGTTTTGGCATAGAATCCCACCACTTCCACGACATCGCCAATATCATACCGATAAAATCCGGCATCGTTGGTCACCAGGATTCGATAGCGATCGCCAATTTTGACATCGGGAGCCAGCAGCGTTTGGGGATGCTTCACATCCCATTCTGTCTCCGGCACAAATTCGTAAAACCCGCTATCAAGGGCTAATATACAGCCATCTTCATTCAGGGCATGGGCAATGCCGAAGGTTGCCTCTGAGCAACCATAAACCCCTCCCCAAATGGGCGTTTGGCCAAAATATTCCGGGAATCGCCGAAAATAAAAATCCGACGTGCCCCCGCGAGCCGTCGATAAAAGGGTGAGGTGGGGCCAAGCCGCCTGAGGGGTTAAACGCCCGTTGCAGTGCAGAATCTGTTCTAATTCATGGGCACGTTGTGTGTCGGCAAACCATTTCTTTTGAAAAGAGTTCCGTTCAGTTGCGGTTAGCTGCAAATCATCTGATAAGGTGCCTGTTCTGAGATCTCGGATCAGCGATTCAGCTTCTTCTTCTAAATAACGCCCTGTCCGCAACAACAACATGGGAAAGTTGGCCGCAATACTTTGCAGATCTCGACAGCGCAGACTAAACAACAAACACAAATAATGCCGCGTTCGGCTGTCGGCAATCTGCAAACTGGCAAACGGATGGGCAAACAACGGGGCCGCTAACAACTGACTCATCCGCAAGCTGCCTGTACTGGCCAATCCGTATGCAATGCCTGCGCTGGTTTTTCCAGTCGCCTGAACTGAGTTGGTGACTAAAGCCTTACCCAATGGGCGATGTTGCGCTTGGAGTTCCCGTAACAGAAACCCAAAACTCACCATACTAGCCCGCTGTAGGGCATTCTTAAACCGCTGCGTGACGGGAATCCACTTGCGTGGGCCTGTGGTTCCACTCGTCAATGTCAGAAACCGGACTGGGTCTGGCGTGAGAAGGTTGCGATCGCCCGCTGCCATCCGCTCGATGTCCGAGGCATAGTCGGCATATTGCGTAACGGGCAAGCGATCGCGGAATTGGTCGACAGATCTCAACTCGCCAAGACGGTATTGTTGCCCCCTAGCCGTGTGGCGATAATGCCGCAACAGCGTTTTGAGAAATTGGTCTTGAACTGCAATAGGATCGTGGGTTCTGCGAATAAATTGCTCCGTTCGCAGAGCAGCATAACGAGTTAACGGTGGGAGAATCCAAGACATTCTAGGGTGCTTTGTATTGACTAGTGACCAAACAGCCAGTGGATGTTAAAGCCAATCGACGCATCCGGTCGGCCCAACAATCCGCCAATGGAGTCTAGTCCGGCGGCATTACTGCCGTAGACATCAACCCCTAACCCTAACTTCGGATCTAAATATCGTAGTCCGGTACTCCAGACCCCCGTTTTGCCTTCGCCCACAAAAATGGGCGTATATTCTCCAATGAACTGTAGTCCCTTCCAGAGTTGGACATTGAAACCCAACGCAGTCCCAAACCGTTGGTCACCCGCAAAAACAGCCGCTTTTGGTTCTAACATGAGGGCCAGTCGCGGGATCGGGCGATATTGAAAAATCAACCCGCCTTCAGAAAAACCATTTCTGACGCCAACCGTCTGCGCAAAAGACACTTTCCCGCTCAAGGAGAAGGGATCGCCTTGCACCTGATCTAAAAACCGAATTTTGGCGGCTGCGCCAATCTTGAGCGGGTCAGGATCTAGGCCATTGGAGATAGGTCCGTTGAAGTTCCCTGCCAACAGTTCAAGTTGCACGTCGTTCGTGAGGCCCGTGGCCACATTGCCACTGGTCCCAGCCCCAGTTCCAGCGCGGACCCTTAAGGTGCGGGGCAACAAGGTATCTGCCGTTGGAATCGTAAAGCCGTCTAACAACAATTGCTTATCGCGATCGGTTAACTCAACCCGTGGTTTATTGCGAAAGTCCGGGGCATAGTTTTGACCGATGTCGGGGGAGAAGTTCAGCATAGCGGCGATCGCCACCTGATCCCCATCGGGAAGTGCGGTCAAAATTTGCGTGGCA
>JBAVRC010000238.1:0-1954 GCA_049694615.1 Thermosynechococcaceae cyanobacterium
GATCAATAGCCTGGATGCGATGTTGAAGTTTGGGGGCAAGCAGTCGGACTATGTGGTCGTCAAGTCCCAGATCTGGAACCAAGGGTCGTTGAACTACAAGCGGTGGGAAGCGTCGGCCACCCGCAAACTATTACAGGAAATCAAGGGGGTAGAGATTGATCTACCCGTCCTGGAGGCTTCCGTCTTTGATGAACTACATGGTCAATGCCTGTCCTTCTTCGACATCGACAAGCTGCCGTTTGGCGATCGCATCTTAGCGGACAGCTTCTTGGCGCGAACATTGCCGGAACTGCAACGGGCAGGGGACTATCTGGGATTTCCGGCTGTCGTAAAAGCAGCAGAATCCAAAACCAAGACAGAGAAGACGGCTGAACCCGGTAAAGCCATGCCGGAATTGATTGGCACTGCTGCATCCAGTTAGTTGCATTGAATCAAACCGATGGTTACAAACAATGGTCAAGGCGACATGCACAAGGCTCGGTTGGGTCAAGGATCTGAGGAGGGCGATCGGGCGAGAGAACTGATCGCCTTGCAAGAGGCTGTGGGGTATTTGGCGAAACAGCAAAGTGCCGATCACCTATCGAGCCAAGAACAGTTCCGCAGGATAGAGGAAAAACTGGAGTTATGGATTCGGACCAATCAGTCACTAATGGAGGGCCAACAGGAAACGGCGAAATCGAACCATCGACTCGTCGAGGCGATTTTGGCGAATACGTCGGAGATGCAACGGACGACCCAGGAACAGCAACGTTCAGAGACCTCGTTCGAGAAGGGGACGCACTTACTGAGCGAGTTAGAGAATCGACTGAAAGCCTTAGAGCGACAAACGCAGGGCTTCGGGCAAGCAACGACCGACTTGAATGCCATCTTGACGAGTTGGAAGCCAGTCTTAGACAAAACGACGACGGTGATGGAGGTTCTCAGCCTCCGATTGCCGCAGCAAATGACGAGCGGATCGTCGAAACAAGTCAAGAACCGGAAACCGGGCTTATCCCAGGAGTTGAACGAGTGTCTAAAGGAAAGCCCGACCAGCGACGAGACCGAAGATCGGAGCCAATCCGAGAATCAAGGTCAGAGCAGCCGGAATCTGAACAGCAGCCAGAACCAGATCAAGCGGTACATCGCCATAACGCGCCGGGACGTTCTATTGACATCGAGATTTAACTTGGGCTGGGGGATATTCAGCACCATCGTTGTGCTGGGACTGCTGGGTTTTGTCGCGGTCAATAATAGTGAGCGGTTTAGTGCGATCGCGGGGAAGGTTGAGACGGTCCATAAGGTGCTGGAGAGAATAAAGTAGCAATGTCTTTCCAGGGGAAGAGAAAATATTCTCTCATGAGATAAAAATAGAGTCCTGTATTGAGTTTTGTTGAGTCAGCCTAAAATAAGGTTTTAGGGCATCCTAAGCAGCAGTGAATTGGGGAGAGTATGTTTTTCTCTTGCCAATATTTATTTTTCTGCGACTAAGGAGTATCGATAGTGTTATGGACCTGATCCAGATGATAGCGATGCCCTCAAAAATGGGGATCAGAGAAGATGCTGAACGTATCGACCTAAACGCCAGAATGGGATAAAATACGGATTAGTGTCCACCTAGACTGCCAGCACGTTGTCAAAAACGGAATCTTATCGGCCTAAACGCCATTTGAAGCTGTTTGGGTGGATGGAAGTCCGCTTTGAGCTTCCTGCTGGAGGGTTAGACGGAAATCTATCCGTCTAAACGTCAGGTTTGATGGGTTAGGTGGACCATAATCGGCATTTGCCCCCCTTGCTAGGTGTTTAGACGGAAACCATCCGTCTAAACAATAGTTAGCCCGCCAGCGATGTCAGTGCTTTGTTCACAAAGATTTCGAGTTTTTGGTGAGAGATTGAGAGTGCGATTTCCCCTCGGTTCTTCAACTGCCCTAAGTCTATAAAATGCATCGAGTTTTTCAATTGTACTAAGCTCATAAAG
>JBAVRC010000239.1:0-3140 GCA_049694615.1 Thermosynechococcaceae cyanobacterium
ACCAGGTACGGGTGGGTCTCAACCGACTGGAGCGCATCATTAAAGAACGCATGACGGTCTCGGACGTGGAGTCCCTGACGCCAGCTTCCTTGGTCAACCCAAAACCCTTAGTGGCCGCCATCAAGGAGTTTTTCGGCTCCAGCCAATTGTCCCAGTTTATGGACCAAACCAACCCCTTGGCGGAACTCACCCACAAGCGTCGCTTGAGTGCCTTGGGACCGGGCGGGTTAACGCGAGAACGGGCGGGCTTTGCGGTTCGGGATATTCACCCCAGCCACTATGGACGCATCTGTCCCATTGAGACTCCGGAAGGTCCAAATGCTGGGCTCATTGGCTCTTTGGCTACCCATGCGCGGGTCAATGCTTACGGGTTTATTGAAACCCCCTCCTATCGGGTGGAAAATGGCCGGGTGCGCAAGGACATTTCGCCCATCTACATGACTGCTGACGAGGAAGACGATAAGCAGGTTGCACCGGGGGATATCCCCACGGACGAAAACGGCTATATTCTCGGCGAGGTGGTTCCGGTGCGCTATCGCCAGGATTTCACCACCACATCGCCCACGGAGGTGGATTTTGTGGCGGTGTCTCCGGTGCAAATTATTTCCGTGGCCACGTCGTTAATTCCGTTTCTGGAACACGACGATGCCAACCGTGCCCTGATGGGGTCTAACATGCAACGGCAGGCGGTGCCCTTGCTGCGCCCGGAACGCCCGTTGGTGGGGACTGGATTGGAAGCCCAAGCTGCTCGCGACTCCGGGATGGTGATTGTGAGTCGGGCGGATGGCGAAGTGACCTATGTGTCCGCCGATTTAATTCGGGTGCGCGACGATGATGGTCACGAAACCGCCTACCCGATCCAAAAATACCACCGCTCCAACCAGGATACCTGCCTGAACCAGAGACCCATTGTGTTTGTGGGCGATCGCGTCCAGGCCGGACAAATTATTGCCGACGGATCGGCCACGGAAGGCGGCGAACTGGCCTTGGGTCAAAACATCCTGGTCACCTACATGCCTTGGGAAGGCTACAACTACGAAGACGCCATTCTCATTAGCGAACGCCTCGTGAAGGATGAAGTCTATACCTCCATCCACATCGAGAAGTACGAAATTGAGGCCCGTCAAACCAAACTCGGTCCCGAAGAAATTACGCGGGAAATTCCCAACGTGGGTGAAGATTCCCTACGGCAATTGGACGAAAACGGCATCATCCGCGTAGGTGCTTGGGTGGAGTCGGGGGATATCCTGGTGGGCAAAGTTACCCCCAAAGGCGAATCCGACCAGCCCCCCGAAGAAAAGTTGTTACGGGCCATCTTCGGCGAAAAAGCCAGGGATGTACGGGATAACTCCCTAAGGGTGCCCAATGGCGAAAAAGGTCGTGTGGTTGACGTGCGCGTCTTCACCCGCGAACAAGGGGACGAGTTGCCGCCGGGAGCCAACATGGTGGTGCGGGTCTATGTGGCCCAAAAACGCAAGATCCAAGTGGGCGACAAAATGGCCGGACGCCACGGCAATAAGGGGATTATTTCCAAAATTCTGCCCATTGAGGACATGCCCTATTTAGAAGACGGCACCCCTGTGGATGTGGTGTTGAACCCCTTGGGGGTACCCTCCCGGATGAATGTAGGTCAAGTCTTTGAATGTCTGCTGGGCTGGGCGGGGGAAAATCTGGGACTGCGGTTCAAGATGACCCCCTTCGACGAAATGCACGGTGCAGAAGCCTCTCGGTTAACCGTTCACGGCAAATTGGCTGAAGCCAGTCAACTCCCCGGCAAAGATTGGATCTTTGACGCGAACCAACCCGGCAAACTAAAGGTCATCGACGGACGCACCGGCGAACCCTTTGATCGTCCGGTGACCGTGGGTAAAGCCTACATGCTGAAGCTGGTTCACTTGGTGGATGACAAAATTCACGCCCGCTCCACGGGACCTTACTCCCTCGTCACGCAGCAGCCTCTGGGCGGTAAAGCCCAACAAGGCGGTCAGCGTTTCGGCGAAATGGAAGTGTGGGCCTTGGAAGCCTTTGGTGCCGCCTATACCTTGCAAGAGTTGCTGACGGTGAAGTCCGACGACATGCAAGGACGCAACGAAGCCCTCAATGCGATCGTCAAAGGACAAGCTATTCCCCGACCGGGAACGCCTGAATCCTTTAAGGTCTTGATGCGAGAGTTGCAGTCCCTGTGTTTAGACATTGCCGTCCACAAAATTGAGCAAGACGAGGAAGGTAGTAGCCGCGATGTCGAAGTCGATTTGATGACCGATGTCAGTCAGCGGCGTACCCCCTCGCGGCCCACCTACGAGTCATTGTCGCGCTTGGATTTAGATGAGGCCGAGTAGAGATCTGGTGTGCCCTGCCTTGACCCTGCCTGCTGGCCGCAGATCGCGACTGCAGTTCGATCTGTGGCTTCCCCACGTTCCATCATTCTGTTGAAGACAACCCAAAGGAAACGCTAAGCGATGCCGAAGCTAGAACAGCGATTCGACTACGTCAAAATTGGTCTGGCATCTCCAGAACGCATTCGTCAATGGGGAGAACGGACCTTGCCCAATGGCCAAATGGTCGGCGAGGTGACCAAGCCGGAGACCATTAACTACCGTACCCTGAAGCCAGAAATGGACGGTTTGTTTTGCGAGCGCATTTTTGGTCCGGCCAAGGACTGGGAATGTCACTGCGGCAAGTACAAACGAGTGCGGCATCGGGGCATTGTTTGCGAGCGCTGCGGCGTTGAAGTCACCGAATCGCGGGTGCGTCGCCATCGCATGGGTTATATCAAGCTAGCTGCCCCTGTGACCCATGTGTGGTACCTGAAAGGGATTCCCAGTTACATGGCCACCCTGTTGGACATGCCGCTGCGCGATGTGGAACAGATTGTCTACTTCAACGCCTATGTGGTTTTGGAAGCGGGCAATGCGGAGAATCTGAGCTATAAGCAACTCCTGACTGAAGATCAGTGGATGGAGATTGAAGATCAAATCTATAGTGAAGACTCTTCCTTGAGCGGCATTGAGGTGGGTATTGGGGCCGAAGCCATTCAGCGGCTGTTGCAAGATATCAACCTGGAAGGGGAAGCCGAACGGCTGCGGGAAGAAATTGCAGCCTCCAAAGGACAAAAACGCGCCAAGTTGATTAAGCGATTG
>JBAVRC010000240.1:0-2163 GCA_049694615.1 Thermosynechococcaceae cyanobacterium
ATTTATGGCGTTAGGCAACAACCTGGCGGAAAGTCGCAAAAGCTGTAATTTAAGTATTCCAATCAAAATTCCCCAAGGCTTTCAAATTTCGCTCTACGATGCCGACTATCGAGGCTATGTCTCCCCAGGCACCACGGGGAGTCTAAGGGCCGAATACTTTTTTGCCGGGAATCGCGGCCCCGTTTTTTCGCGCACCTTTCGGGGGGAAACAGACTATAACGTCCGCGATCGCCTCGCAACCATCGCCGATGTCTGGTCCGCCTGCGGGGATAGTGTCAATATGCGGGTCAATGCATCCATGTCCGCTCGCGGTTCCGGGATGGCAACCGTTGACTCCTTCGACCTCGCCCATCGCGGCTTGGTTTACCACATCAAATATCGTCCCTGTAATTAGATCGCGGGCTTTGTTCGAGTATGTCATAGAATTATGACATAAGCTAAAAGGGTTATAGCGCAAGCGTTTTAGCTTGATACCCCAATGGGTTGGATGAAGCGTCTGGGGGGAACGTCCGTGAAAAAACTGAGAATAACGCAAAATTTCCCGTAAAGTCTGGCAAAATTCGGTAAATTTTCGGTTTATCGCCTGAATAAAAGGGAGTACATTAAAGAAGTTGACTGGGCCGACATACCCCCCGCTACGGCCCACGTAGTCCCCGAAAAGGCAACTTTTTCCGAAAGGATTAGACGCAGATTAGCAGACCTAAGCCAAAAGCATTAAGGGGTATGGATGCTGCTAGTGTCGAAGGGACTTTTCTTCTTCTTAACAATGAGCATTTGCTCTACATAGCCCACACCATGGCGATCGCAGAAGCAATCTAAACCTTCTGCGATCGCTTTGTTATGCCCCCACCCTGGCGGTCGGTGCCGTCTCGCGCAAAATCAGGCGATCGCGGTGAATCCCCTGTAGCTGAATGGGCTGTCCGGCGATCGATTCCAACATAAACACCAGATGTTCTGGGCGTAATAACAGTCCATCGTTCTGACAACTACCGATGTAGCGCACCGTTGCTTGAGGCCCAGACTCGATCAGTTCTAGGGTATGGAGGCGATCGCGTAGGTTAATGGTTTTGGTCTTACCCTTTTTGCCCGATTGTTCAAACCAGATGGCTGTGGCCCTTAAAACCCCATCAATCCAAGCGGGCCAATCTGCCCTAGGACCGTCCTCCTCTAGGGCAAGGGTCAGCGTATATTCGGCTTGATACACCGCCTGTGTCCCAGACAAGGCATCCAGGGGAATCGCCTCGACGCGATACACCGGAATGTCCCTGGGCAGATGGGCCGACAACAGGGTTTGTAAAGTATCGGGTTCCAGAAGTTGGGTGACTTCAAAATCGACGATCTCGCCGGAACTGGTTGCTCCCAAAGAAAGGGCATTAGCGGGCGAAATGCGGGGGCCGGGGTGAAACCCACCCGTAAAAGCAATGGGAATCTGGGCCCGACGCACCACCCGATCAAACAAGCGGATTAAATCGAGGTGGCTGACGAGTCGCATATCCCCCTGCTTGCCAAACCAGACCCGCAACCGCTGGACACGGGTTGGGTTTGGCACAAAGTCCCCAGCAAAGGCCGGAATGGGCGGCGGCGGAATGACAATGTTGTGGCCGAAGTCTGTACTACAGACGCCGCAATGGGAACAGCCTTCAAAGGAGCAATCGGGAACGGTGGCGGCGGCGAGGGCGCGATGCAGATCATCCTTGAGCCATTGTTTGTCGATGCCCGTATCCAGATGGTCCCAAGGCAGCGGATCATCCAGGCGAAGGGTTTGGGCAGAGGCAGGTTCGGCAGCATCAGACGGTTCGGCAAAGAGGTTCCATTCGCCGTTTTCCACCTGACGGTATTTCCAGGTCAACCCGGCTTCGTCAATGGCTTGGGTCCAAGCACCAAAGGCTCGCTCCAAACTTTCCCACCAGGAATCCATGCCTGCACCTAGCTCCCAGGCTCGACGCACCACTGGACCGAGGCGGCGATCGCCTCGTCCCACAAAGTCTTCCATGGCTGAAATGCGGACATCGGTGAAGTTAGCCTTCACGCCCTTGAGGTAACGGAATTCGGCTCGAAGTAGGGTTTGTTTGCGCGTAAACTCTGCCGTGGACACCGAATGCCACTGGAAGGGGGTGTGGGGTTTTGGGGTGAAATTGGAAATGGTGACGTTAAAGTCTAAGC
>JBAVRC010000241.1:0-6414 GCA_049694615.1 Thermosynechococcaceae cyanobacterium
GCGTAACTGTGTCTTGAGCGACAACGCGTGTCATTAATTGCTGGGCATATCCTCCTGGCAGTGGAGATTGCAATTGGCAATCGGCAGGTGTACTCGGACGTTCATTGGCCCACTGTCGGATCGTTTCTGCATCTGCCCGAATGCTGGCGATCGCAACATCTGATGTCTGGGATTTAGTGCTAAACCCCACAGCCGAAACATAGGCTTGCATTGCCGTACTTAAACTCACACCTGAAATTAACATACTGACCATAACCTCAGTCAAGGTCAATCCCTTTAGTGCATTCTTTTTTGAGTCTATAAACGAACAAAACCTATTCATACTGGCAGCCTACATGCTAAGTGATCAAAGGTTCTCAGCTCGCTTCAATTGTCAGATAAATGAAGCATTCATTCTATATGAAATATCGATAAAATTTTGTTCAGAGAAAAAGAGACTCTCCTTATTAGTTCAAAGCCTTGGAAACTGAATGGACTGTTTCAAGAGCATAACATAAAGACAAATGAATATATAAACGCTCTTCCCCTCAATTTCGGAAGTATCTGCATTCTGTCAATAAAGCATTAATTTCCAAGGACAGATGCAATTTTATGATTGCAAATGGGTATTCTAAGCAGGCCCTAGCCCTATTTGAGTTCTTGAGCGACCCTTACCACTGCTCTCAGCTTCTCTAGCAACTGTTCCGTCTACCCATTGTCCTACTGACAGAAGATATGCCTTCTCGCCGGAAAAAAAGAAGTCGCTCCATGGGCTGGCTGCAAAAGCATGCCACCCTGATTTGGACGTTGCAGCGGAGCATTGATATTGTTTTGGCTGTTGCGATTCTCTGGGGCTTGAGCGTGATGTATCAAGTCCAGTTCTCGGCTCCGTATATCATTTTGGCCGCCATTACGGCATTGATCATGTGGCCTGTTCTGGGAGGAACTGGAATTTACTATTCCTATCGCAGCGAACACCCTGCTGCCACCTATCCGTATATCTGGATGGGATGGGCCTCTGTGGCCTCTATTTTGCTGCTCTTGGGGTACCTTACCCAAACCTCCGAATTTTTCTCGCGCCTGCTGTTGTGTTCTTGGTTTGGCCTAACCCCTCTTGTCCTCTGTGTCCATCACCTCAAAGTCCGCCTCTTACTCCGCAAAATCCGTGCCACTGGATTTAACTCTCGGACTGCGGTTATTGCCGGAACGGGAGCATTGAGTCAGCTTGTATCGCAGCAGTTTGGCAGTAGTCCTCAGCTTGGCCTGCAATTCTGCGGCTTTTTTGCGGAACAGCCGTTGGAAGAAATGGCCCAGATCGTCACTAAACCCCTCATTGGCACCTTGGAGGAACTGCCCGACTACGTTCGTCGCTACAACATCGACGTGGTGTATATCGCCCTCAACCTTCAAGATGCCACCCAAGTGAATCAATTGCTCAATGATCTGCGGGATACAACGGTTTGCGTCTATTTTGTGCCAAACATCACGGCCTTTAGCCTCATGCAAGCCAGGGTTTACGACTTTGAAGGTATTCCGTTAATTGCAGTCTGGGAGACTCCGTTCATTTCCGCGCAAGTGTTGGCTAAGCGGTTGACCGACCTTATGGTGGCCGGACTTGCTTTGGTGCTGACCATGCCCGTCATGGTGGGGATTGCAATCGCCCTCAAAGTGATGGAGCCAAGGGAACCTATTTTGCAGCGACAGACTCGCTACAACCTCATGGGCCAAGCGATCGTCATCTATGAATTTCGGGTCCAGTCCAAGCCTGCTTCCTCGGCGATGGACCTTCAACAGTCCCTTTCTGGTCTGGGCGCTTTTTTGCGTCAAACCAGACTAGCGTTGTTACCGCAGTTAATTAATGTTCTTCAAGGTCGCTTGAGTCTTGTTGGTCCTCGACCTCAGTTGGTTGCCTATAAAGAGATCGATCGCAAGCAGCTCAGCCGATGCCGCCCAGGGTACCGGTTTAAACCGGGGTTGATTGGGTTAGCTCAAATTCATGGTCTTGCCGAGGAAGACGGTAGTCAAGAGGCGTTCCAAAAGCGTATGGCTTACGATCTAGACTATTTACAAAATTGGTCCTTTTGGCTGGATCTTAAAATCATTGCCAAAACTGCTTTGGTCTCCTTGAAGGACAATCCGTTGATTGAAAGCTAGCCCTTGGCCAAAACCCCTGGGGCGTACTGCATCGGCAAAACGCTCAGTGAATCGACTTGGGCACAATATTGCAAGTCATCATGGAGGTTCAGCCCGAGCAGACGTTGTCCATGACTGGCCTGTTTTAGGAGAGAGAGGACATCCCCCTTAAAATGGCGATAGAGCGACCAGGCTGCGATCGCCTCATCGTTGCCCATCCAGTTGTCTCGCATTCCATCGTCTTGGGCTAAAATCCCATCGATCACGGCACCAGCACATCCAGTATCTTCTAGGGCAAAATTACCTTCCCACCCCGATCCAACCAACCACACTTCGGCTGGACGGTGTTTGACCAAGTATTGAACCACAGTAGCCCGATTGATAAACGCAGCAGTCAAGACTGTTTGTGCAGACTGGACACAGGTTAAGGCTCGGGTACCATTCGTAGTACTCATAAAAATGCGATCGCCCTGGACCCGTTCAGGGGTACAGTCTAGGGGCGAATTGCCCAAATCGAACCCGTCCACGGTCTTGCCGCCCCGTTCGCCGATGCGGATGCGACGGGATGGATCCCAGGACTCACTTACCGTCAGCAAGGTTTGCAAATCGCTAAACACCTGCACCCCTTCTGCTCCGGCGGCTAATGCCGTAGCAATGGTGGTGGTGGCGCGCAAAACATCAATAGCGATCGCACAGTCGGGAATAGCGTTAGGCGGAACTGATTCAGGGGTGTGATAGACGAATAATTTCATTGATGGCAAGCGTAATCCAGCATCCAAGTTAGCACACACCCAAGGGGGAATAAATGGCACATGAGACTGATTGGCACAGTCAAGCATACCTCACGGTATACCCAAATGTGCCAACCCTTCGATCTAGAAACCTTGAAATCTGCCAAAGAATCAAGACTGTACTACTTGCCCATAGCCCCACCCATGGAACCGCCCATAGATCCCATCATGGATTCTAATCCCTTAAAGGATTTGCTATTCTTCATCAGATACAGCAAGCGTTGCAAATCGACGGTGAGCACTGGGGTTGGATAGGACTCCAACATGCTCAGGGTTCCTAACCCTTCCTTGGAAGACGCCGCAATCAATAGTGCCCCTCTCAAGGCAATATCTTCCTTGCCGCCCGGTAAAATAGTGGCGCTGGAAATTTCCTTGAGTAAGCCATCGGCCATAGGAGTTTTGACCAGCTTATCGACAGCAACAACGTTAAAAGGGAACTTCATGTTGAGGGTTTTGGTGAGGGATTGGCGATCTTTGTCCTTCACCATGCTTAAAAAGGCATCCAGTTCAGCAGAGGGTTGACCCGTGGTGGCATATTCCCGCAAATCTCCAACGGGAAGCGAGCGGTAAAACGGGCCATACTTCAACGTAATTTTGTCGGCACTCCAACCAGCCTGGATTCCGACGGTGGCCTGAAAACCCACCAGCGCCAAACCGGATGCCATACCTAAGAGCAATTGACGAAAAGAACGAGATTGAGTCATAGGTTTGTTATGTGGATTGATAAGGTCAGGAAAATCCTTCAATTGTCTGAACCGCACAGAGGTTTGTCTAAAGCACGTCTTGGGGATAAACATTACACATCGAATGGGGGAATAACTGTAAGATGGGATGCTTTAAGATGCGGTAAGGTTCCTGGAACAATTGAATTTTCCCTCAAGTATGCAGGAAGATCGCAATCCGGTCAACTGCGGACTCTAAGGTGGATGGTGTTTGGACTAAGGCAAATCTAACGTAGCCCTCGCCGCACAGACCAAATCCAGCACCGGGGGAGGCCGCAACCCCTGTGGCCGCGACTAATGCTTTACAAAACCCGATGGAGTCCTGTTTCCAGGGTTCGGGTAAGGGTGCCCAAACGTACATTGTGGCGTCTGGACTGGGGACAACCCATCCCATTCGGTGCAGGGCTGCGACAAAGACATCCCGCCGGGTTCGAAAGGTGTTCACGGTTTGGGCGACCTCGGTTTGCCCACCGGACAGGGCCGCGATCGCCCCGTTGAGTATCCCCAAGTACTGATTGAAATCAACAATGGTTTTGATTTGCCGCAACCCACGAATTAAATCGGCATTGCCAATGGCATAGCCAATGCGAAAGCCGCCCATGTTGTAGGACTTGGAAAACGTAAACAGTTCAAGGGCACAAGTGCGATCGCGATCGGCCTGCAACACGGAGGGAACGGATTGTGGGCCAAACACCAGATCCGCATAGGGGAAATCGTGGACGAGGGCAATGCGATGGGTTTGGCAAAAGGCCACAGCGGTTTTGAAAAAGTCGAGATCGGCGATCGCCGTCGTTGGATTATGGGGATAGCTCAGCACCATGAGTTTGGCCTGCTGCACCACATTGGCTGGAATGTCGTCAAAGATGGGCAAAAACTGGTTTTCGGACAGCAAAGGCATGGCATGAACCCGGCCCCCGGCCAAGTAAACGCCCCCGCTATGGGAGGGATAGCCTGGATCGAGCAACAGGGCATAGTCGCCTGGATTTAAGAGGGCCAGGGGCAAATGGGCCGTCCCTTCCTGGGACCCGATCAGGGGCAGTACCTCTGTTTCCGGGTCAACCTTAATCCCGAATTTGTTTTCGTACCAGGTTGCGGCAGCTTCGCGGAAGGGCCGGGTTCCATGGAATAACAGATAACCGTGGGTGGTCGGATCTTGGAGCGATCGCGCGATGGTGTCCAAAACACGGGACGAAACAGGTAAGTCCGAAGAACCCAGGGATAGATCAATCAAGTCTTTGCCCTGCGATCGCGCCAATTGCTTCGCATGATCCATGTCGGCAAACACGTTGGACTGAAGGGAAAGAAGACGTTGTGCGAATTCCATAACAGCAGAAGGTCCATCCTAGAGATAGGTCTGGACCCCTAAATATAAAGAGTATGATCAACAGCTCACCGGACGGGCCGGGTCGCAATTCTAGGCTGGGGGCTGATTGAGCTTCGCTCGCATCTCTTCCAATTCGGCATCGACGAGTTCGCCATGCACCACAGCCTCTTTTCCGGCAGGCAAAGCCTCTTGGCCTTGGGGTGTACCGGCAATGCGCGGAGCGTCTAATTGCGCTTTTAATAATTGCAATTCGGTTTCCACGTCGCCGCCCGCTTCTAAGGCTGCAAATTGCGACTCTAGGCTGTCGCCCGACAACTCGGCCATCGCCGCCGATTTTGCTTCCATCTGCAAAACCTTGTCCTTCATGCGATCAAAGGCACCCGTCGCACTGGAGGTATCCATTTGACCGATGACTTGGGTTAGGTTTTCCGTAGCCTTTGCCGCTTTGGCCCTGGCCTGAAGCATATCTTTTTCGGTTTTATACTTGGCAATCTTGCCTTCAAGATCGGTCATCCCGCGCTTCATGGTGTTCACTTGGCCCACAGACGAGTCCAACTGCTGTTTCAGGCTAGTGGCGGTTTCGGCAAAGGTCTGTTTACGACTCAACGCCTCCCGCGCTAAATTCTCGTCTCCCTTTTGCAAAGCCAGTTGCGCCCGTCGATACCATTCATCTGCTTGGGTTTGGGCCTGGTTGTATTGCTGTTCGAGCCGTTTTTGGGAGGCGATCGCCCCCGCAACACCCTGGCGCAGTTTGACCAAGTTTTCTTGCATATCCACCACGGTTTGCTCCAGGATCTTTTCAGGATCCTCAGCCGCACTGACCGCAGCATTCACATTCGATTTAATGACCCGACCGATCCGATCAAATAATCCCATGGCGTTGCTCTTCCTTAATTTTCGATAGCCTATTTAATAAACCGATTTCTTAGTAACGCTCAACTGCAAGCCCTACAATGATCGGGATTAGCGCCATTGCAATCCGTAATATCACTTTAACTTTTATTATTGCCTTGTTGGCCCAGAACGGCCACAGCGTATCTTGACCCAAGCAAAAGCCTCATCCGGCTCTGACCCGGCCAAAACCGCATTACATCAATTCGGAGCGGCAACAGACGCTGAAAATCCCTCCTTTTTCAAGTCGCTCACCATTCGCTGGGCTTGTTGAGAATCATCCAATTGACCCAATTGAATCCGATCCTGCCCGTTAATGGTGGTAATGAAGGCATCGGGCACAAGTTGTCTGGCCTGTTGCAGCGAGGCATCTCCCTGATAGGGCGCTATCACAATATACTGCCCTGTACCACTGGCACTGGTGGGTTTTGGCGTCGGTGTCAGGGGCGACGGCAGGATCGATCCGCTTGGCGAGGGTTCAGTGGCTTGGGGCGTTGGGGATGTTGTTGCCCCAGTGGCGGAACCCTGTGGGGATGGACTGACTGCTGCCGACGGTCCACTGACGGGTTGGGAT
>JBAVRC010000242.1:0-1981 GCA_049694615.1 Thermosynechococcaceae cyanobacterium
GCTAAATACGGCTGCGATTAGTTTGCAATCCGTTTTAGCAATTCATGCCAGTGTATAGCAGTCTGTACAAATAAAGCTCGTTATTTGAAATTTTGACCCTTTAATTCCTAAAGAAGCGCAGGGAAGCATTGTTTTTGGAGCCCAGAGTACTTCATATTCATAGGTTGTGAACGTAATACCTCTCAAAACTTAATGAGTTCTTTTCAGTGCTCCATTTTCCTAAGTTGTGAATACATACTCCTTTTTTAAGGGCTTTTACAAGAGAATTCAATAGAAATCGCTTGCTGTTGCTTGGCGATCGCCTTAGGGTGGCAGCATTTGATTTGGATCCCGTTAAGGTTTCCACTCGGACGACCCTCCTACTAAAAAGCATGTAGGCTAGCTGAGCCTTGATATGGATTATAACAGATTAGTGCTGAACCGTGCATCACTTCACGGTATAATGATGAGAGGCTGTATCTTGATAAAGGAATTGCACTGTTTTGGATGTGCCTACAGATCGGCCCAGAATCACAATTACATTGGACTCAGAGATCAGTGATCGGTTAGAAGCACTCTCTGAGGAAACTGGTCTATCAAAAAGCCATCTTGCCCTAAAAGCTCTACAGGCAATGCTTCGAGACGATCCTAACGAGCTAAAAATGTCTCTTTCTGATGAAATGGCAAAACGCTTAGCTCAATTGGCACAAGAGAGTTTTCGGTCACCTGAAGACGAGGCAAGACTCGCAATCTACAAACATCTCCAGGAGAACAGTTGATTGAATGGACAATGTTGAATGCTTGCAGCAAATGTCTCAAAAAGGCTGAACCAGCGTTTCCCCATCTAGCGCCGTGTCATGATTACGTCTATCTAGGGAATTGACTTTTAGAGAGATTCTGGCGTTTACTAGATCAAAGTTTTTGTGACGTTTTGTCCGCGAAGCAACGTTTCAGGTTAGATTCAGAACGTCACTGGCCAAGTTTTTCTATTACAACGAGGTAAGTTCTATGTAAAAGCTCTTAAATACTCAAAACCCCGACTGGTCGAAGAGTCAGGGTCTCGAGCGCTCAAACCACTTCAAATAATTTAGGCGGCTTGAACTTAATGCGATTTGGTACTGCATAGGTTTCGGGCCTCCAAGGGAGCCGTATGCTTATTCTAACTTAATTCGCATACTGGTCAAGAGCTTTTTGTGCTTTTTTGACCCAACGGCTCCCGATTCACCACATCTAGGGAACCCAAATCACCATGAACTTACTCTCCACTGCGAGGGAGTTTGCTCCGACACGTCTGAGCAACCCCTGCCTTATTTGCGGCGATATTTCCGGGAAATGCCGCCAAACCCCCGACCATCTCAACCTTTGCATGAACACCTCTGGCGTCTTGCCCGGATTTATCTACCTCGGTCAAACCAAAGACGGACTCTAGGCACAGTACATCATCGACAACGGTCAAGAACGCAACGCCGAGGAACGCGATCGCCGCTTCCAGGAACAACAACGCATCCGCGAACAACGCGCTGCTGCCGAAGCCCAACGCCATGCCGAATCGCTGCCTGCGGTCGAACGCGATCGCCTTTATCGCCAACTCCTGGACCAACTTCCGTTACATCCCGCCGACCGGGCCGACCTCAAACGTCGCGGCCTAACCGACGAACAAATCGACGCCGGAGGCTTCCGTTCCGTCGAACAATGGCAAAAGCTGGACATCGAACTTCCCCATACCCTGCCAGGGATTAACTTGGATGGGCGATCGCTGATTGCCCCCAGACCCGGTTACCTCTGCCCCATTCGGGATGTAGACGGATATATCGTCGGATTTCAAATCCGTGCTCGAAATGGCGAAGGACAACGCTATGCCTGGTTTACCGGAAAAACCCGCAAACGACCCAATGGCCCTACCCCTCATACCCCCATCGGCGAATTGCCCTTATCTGTCTTTCAACCTGAACTGGTCGAACGGCAGGCGATCGCCCTAGTCGAAGGGGTAGGAGCCAAACCC
>JBAVRC010000243.1:0-1668 GCA_049694615.1 Thermosynechococcaceae cyanobacterium
GTGGCAGGGTGATCACCAATCCCATCAAGGGGCCAGCGATGCCGACATCAAAGAGGGCTTTGCGATTCGGTACAGGCGATCGCATTTGAATGTAAGCGCCAAAGGTACCGAAGGCAAAGGGAACGGGAATAAAGTAGGGCAAGGTGGTCCGAATTTTGTAAAACTGAGCCGTGAAGTAATGGCCCAGTTCATGAATGCCCAGGATCAGCATGAGAGCGATCGCATAGGGCAACCCATTCAGTAAAAGGGACGGGTTGGCAGATAAGGTTTCCGGCTTGAGGGTAGGGCTGTCTAAGCTCAATCCCGTTAAAGTGGTGGTGACCAGGGTCGACAAGAACAAACTTAAGGCTAAAACAGGGCGATTGAGGGTCTTAAACCGTTGTTTCTGGCTGTCCTCGTAGGGGTTGGTCACTAGGGCAAAAAAGGGCTGGTTCATCGCGCCAGACTGCAATAGCACCAAAAAGCGATCGCCGAATTGGGCCTGGATATTTTGGCGAATCGTGTGATATGCCTCTTCTGGCGTTTTCCGCAACTGTCCGCGACAGATCACCGCCTGCGGGCGCAGATCAATTTGCTGCAAATAGTAGACCGACCACGGAAAACAGGTTTGCAACTGGGCTTGTTCCGCTTGACTCAGGGGACTGGTACTTTCTGCCGGGGTCGTTGTATCCGTAGGGGGCTGCGCATCTGGGGGCATGGTGCGAGGGTTTGCCCCCAACAGCGCCATGTAAATCACGACGCTCACAATGAAGGATCCCACCAACAGAGGGGTAGGCATGGCCTCTACGGGGCGATGGGTCAGCGTCCACCCGGCAATCACAAAAGCCGGAATCATTAACGCCAGCCAAAGTTGCCACCAAGGGGTGCGTGTTACACGGACCACACTCTGTTGGACAATGAAATACAGCGTGATGCCGAGGAACAACAAAAATAACCAGACCATGTCTCAATAAAAAAGGGACTTAACGGATCTAATGGCAACGATGCATAACGAAAAACGATGAGCAAAGAACCCAGACTGGTGCTGGACTCCATTTGGGCCTTTCCACCCAATCGGGATACCTTAGGGGGAACAGCCTATCTCATTGTAGAAAATTCTCAAAACATCCTGATCGATTGTCCCAGTTGGACTGAAGACACTCAATCTTTTTTGCAGGATCAAGGTGGGGTTCGGGGGTTGTGCATCACCCATCGAACGGGGGGTAGCCCAGCCGCAGTCGCCATTCAGGACTCCTTTGGATGTCCGGTGTGGGTGCAAGAACAGGAGGCTTATTTACTCCCAGAGGCAACCGTGACGACGTTTCATCGAGCGTTGGCCCTAACCCCCTCCATCGATGCCTTCTGGACCCCTGGTTATTCTCCCGGATCCTCCTGCGTCTATTCCGCCCAAAAGGGTGGTGTACTGTTTACTGGACGACACTTGCTGCCGGATCAACAAGGATGTCCTAAACCGCTACGTATGGCTAAAACCTTTCACTGGTGGCGGCAGTTGCAGAGTGTGCAGGCCATTTTAGATCGTTTTGACGAGACCTCCCTGCACCATTTGTGTCCTGGTGCCAATACCGGGTTTCTCAGGCAACACCGTTCGATTGATGATGCCTATCGTAAACTTCACCATCTGGCAATCAACGCATTGCAAGCGATGCCAGTCGGTCTATAAAAGTACCG
>JBAVRC010000244.1:0-11553 GCA_049694615.1 Thermosynechococcaceae cyanobacterium
CACCAGGGAAAAGTATCTCTCTGATTGGTGGAAATGTCATTTTTGATGGAGGTGTTATCAACGCTATTGCAAACAATATAAATATTGCTGCAATTCAATCTGGAACTGTGAAATTTGCCATTTCTCCAATTGGCTTAGTATTTGATTATGATAAAGTTAATTTATTTGGCGATATAAATTTAACAAATCATTCATTCATATTGAATAATGGCATAGGCTTAGGAAATATAAACTTGACTGGAGATGATATCAACTTGAATTCTGGGTCAACAATATTATTAAATAACATTGGACAAACACAAATCGGAGATATTAACATTGATGCAAAAAAAAATCTATCTATAATCGGATCACCAAATGAAGACGTTCCTAAAGGCTACTCACAACTCATTTCAGGAATAATTTCTTCATCATTAAGCTCAGGAAAAGGTGGAAATATAAATATTTCTGGAAGCAATCTATATCTCAAAGATATTGGGAAAATATTTTCAACTAATTTTTCAACTGGAGATGGAGGAAATATTAATCTTAATATAAAGAATTTAATTTCTATATTGGAGCATAAACAATTTCCTTCCGCAGGCAGCCTAATTGGAGCTGTTAGTTTTAGTTCTGGTCGTGCAGGTAATATAAATATCTTGACAAACAGACTACTACTAAAAGATGGAGCAAATCTTGTATCTGCAACTTTTGGAGCAGGAGACGCAGGTAATATAACCATTAATGCTGATTCAATTATGCAAATAGGATTTAATGCTACTACATTAAATCCAACTTTGATCTCATCATTTACTGGTGGAGATGGATCTGGAGGTAATGTGTTTATTAACTCTAAAAATCTTATTTTATTGAATGGAGGTAGATTAGACGCTTCAACTTTAGATGGGGGGAGTGCAGGTTCAGTATTTATTAACTCAGATAACATAATTGTTGCAGGCACATTCCCGGCAGAGTTTAATGGAAATAGCTATATTTCTTCATCAGGAAATAAACTTGATCCCTTCACTCAATCATTTTATCGAGGGATTAAATTAAACTTAACTGGAGATGCGGGAAATGTAACAATAACGTCGAAAAATATTCTAGTTCAGGATGGAGGTCAAATTTCTGTTAAAAACGATGGGCCAGGTAATGCAGGTAAGTTATCCATATCCTCAGACTTTATTCATCTACAGAATGGAAATATAACTGCATCTACACAAGGCGGCGATGGTGGCACTATTGAACTAAATTCAAAAGTTACCTTACTCCAAGGTGGAAATATAATTGCTTCTGCTAGAAATAATGGCAATGGAGGAAATGTCACCATTAACTCTCCTTTTGTCATTGGTGACAACAATTCTTTTATTCAAGCCAATGCAGAAAATGCTCCAGGTGGAAATATTACAATTAATTCAGATGTTTTACTTTTTCCAATAAAAAATATTACTGCCTCATCTCAACTTGGATCAAGTTTTGATGGTTCTATTCAACTAAATTCCAGTAAGTTTTCAATAAATCCTTCCCTGCTCAATAGCATACAACCTGTTCAGAAGATCCAACCCATTTCCTGCGATCCTACATCAAATAAACAAAGCCCAAATCCTAAGATTGAATCGAGTTCTCTCTCAGAACAAACTAATTCTCCTATTGAGAATATCCAGGAAGATAGCTCTACTTTCTACTATCTTGATCTTAAAACTAGAAAACGAATCCCACTTTCTGGAGAAATGACGGGTTGGGTTGATAATGGCGATGGAACTGCCTCAGCTATATCCATTGCGAAGTCAGATCACGTAACATCACTGACACCGCAATGCCTCCAAGCTAAATTAGTCTATGATTAAATCATTCTTTCTAGCATCTCTAATCTCTACAACAATTTGTATAGCTGAGGTTCAAGCTCAAATTCCACCTTTTCGAGAACTTCATCCTCTTGAAATACCTGAACCTCTAAAGCCTCAAGTGTCTCCTATTATTGTTAAACCTAGAACCCAGCAATCATCTCCACAAGATCAATTTCCAACCCTACAAGCTATTCAATTTGTATTTATTGGCAATAACACAATACCTTCAAATATCCTAAGTAAGGTTACTCTGCCCTATTTATACAAAAAATTGTCGTTTTCAGACCTTATCGATATTCGCAATTCAATAACTCAGTTTTACGTTGATAGAGGATACATAAACTCTGGTGCATTAATCCTCTCGGACGATAATCAAAAGCTCAATCTTAACGCTGCAACGCTGACAATTAGAATTGTAGAAGGTGGGATTGATAAAATCACTATAGATGGTACAACTCGCCTAAAATCTTATATCTTAAAACACCTAGATATCCAAAGAAAAATTTTTAACATTAATAAATTCAAAGAAAGTCTTAAGCTTCTTGAAGATGATCCACTTATTAAAAAAATCTCCGCTACACTGGAACCAGGAAATGACATTAACACTTCAAATCTAACCATTAATGTAAAACCTAGAAATCCTTACAAAATTGAGTTCTTTGCCGATAACTATCGTAATTCTGGTGTCGGGACTTTTGAGAGAGGCGTTGACTTTTCAGCACTCAATCCACTGAAGATTGGCGATCGCATTGATTTGACCTACAGTAATTCCAATGGGAGCAATGCACTTCAGGCTAGTTATGCTATCCCTCTGAATCGGCATAACACAACTCTAAAGTTTGTTTACTCTTTCGGACAAAATACCACTATCCAAGCACCCTTCCAGACTTTGGACATCCAAGGCAGTTCACAATCCTATAATTTAGAATTACGGCATCCTGTATTTCGTCATGCCTCAGAAGAGAGCAAATCGGAGCTAGGTATTACTTTAGGCATTAAACATCAGCAAGTACAGGATAGTATCCTTGGTTTCCCTTTCCCCATATCGCGAGGAGCGAATTCTTCCGGCCAAACTCGCACTTCTATCTTAAGTTTGCAGCAGGACTGGCGATACCAAGATTCTATTCAAGCCGCAAACATCCAGTCCAGATTTAATTTTGGCATTGACCTTGGCTCTGCAACAGATCCTCTTTTTAACCATGGGCATTTCTTCTCCTGGCAAGGTGCAGCGGTTTGGTCCCACCGACTACCCTGGAATCTATTGATGACTACAAAGCTAAGGTTACAGTTTTCAGATCGGCCAGTTGTTGCTTCTGAACAATTCTCCCTCGGTGGTTTCGGGTCCGTCGTCGGTTATAGCCAAGATGCTGTTTTGGGCGATAACGGCATTTTCGGGTCCATCGAAATACGGATACCAGTTTATGAAGGCAAAGCAGGGACTCTTAGCCTCTCCCCAATCTTCTCTGCGGGTCACGCCTGGAATAATCCAAAGATTGACAACACCGCTCAATCCTTGGCTTCAGTCGGGCTTGGTCTCAAATATGATTTTTCTGAAAACCTTTCTGCCAATTTATCCTGGGGATTTCCACTCATTGATTTAGCCAAACATAATAACCAGTCACTTCAAGATGCTGGGATATTACTAGGATTGCAATGGAGGCTTTAAATGTTTAATGAGATTTTAACACTGGTACTTTCCATAGCTAATGTTTCACAGAATATCGATACTCCTGATCCAGTCATCGTGAAGTCAAGTCAATTGCTCAGGAGCCGACAACCCTTTGAAGCTTGTAACGCGATCGCACAAGACCTTAATTTTAATCAGGGACTTTGTACAGGGACTTTACAGAAAGATAATGTACTTCAGCATCTAACTCCTAATAATCAGGCATTTAAGAAATTACATCTTTTGGGGGTTTCTTTAACTCAACTGGGCGAATTTGAGGTGGCGAGATCAATTCTTGATTTCGCTGCACAACAAGCATCATCAATTCAGAAGAATGAAATTGAATTGAGTCTTGGAAATCTCGATGAAGCAACCTATCAAAAAAATTTAGGACAACTGCTGAGTACAGATAATGCCATTACAAAACTTTCTTCACTCCGAGTCACTATTGATTCGGTGCAAAATTGCCTGAAACGATATCTAGATCTCGGTAGTACAGATAATTTATCCCTGCAACTAAAAGCAAAGATAAATTGGTTATTATTGTTCTCTAAACTCGACAACAATATATCTGAACTTAGTGCAATACAGCAACAAGAATTTAAATATGTTACAATTATTATTACTGAAATCAAGAAACTAATCCCTCAATCAGAAAAAGCAGCAGTACTTGAGAACAGGTTGAAATTTACTGCTGCATTAATCCAACTGTCGAACTTAAATCCACAATTTCTATCTGAAGCACAGATACAAGCATCTGATTCTTTATCTTTGGCCTCTGTAGAAGGAAATGGAAGAGATGTTTCTAAAGCTCTAGGTTTAACTGGTCAAATTAACTTAAAGAACAATAGCTTAAATGATGCCCAATCTAATTTTACTAAAGCAGTCAATATTGCTAAAGTATTTCATGCATCAGATCTTGCTTATCAATGGGAATGGGAATTAGCAAAAATTGCGGTAAAGAACGGCATACGAGACATTGCCCTTCAGCATTATAAGTCTACAATTGATCAACTCGATATGGTAAGAAGAAAGCTTTTACCTCTACCCTCAGTTTTACAGCTTTCATTCTTAGATCAGGTAGAACCCATTTACAAAGAATATTTAGCACTTTTATTTGACGATAAAAACCCAGATCTCAAATCAATTGTTCGGATAAATGAAAAGCTACAAATTGCTGAGTTAGAAAATTATTTACAATGTGGGATTTCCCTAGATCTAACTAGTATTCTAGACCTCAAAACGGATCTGTCTCCAGAAGTAGCCATTTACCTCATTAAACTACCGGATAAATTTGAAATCATTGCGAGGTTAAAGGATGGAACCCTTATCCATCATGCTGCAAATAAAATAATTATCGATGAAACAGTTTATGTTATCAAAGCAAGTTTACAAAGTGATAAGTTTCAAAATTATAGCAACTTTGAATTTCAAAGGTTGTTTGCTAAACTTTATGATCAAATCATTGTACCTATTAAAAATAAAATTGCTTCAAAGGGCACTATTGTTTTCTCAGTAGATAGCAATCTACAGAATATACCTTGGAGTCTACTATATGATGGAGATCAATATTTATTAGAGAAGTATAGTATTTCGCTAACCTTGGGTTCAAAAGTGAATCTTAAAGGTCTAAAAAAGGCAAATTCATTTAAGCCATTTATTGCTGGGTTAATCAACTCACCTTCTTTAGATTATCCAGATATACCCTATGTTCAGCAAGAAATCAACAATATTAAAGAACTATTCCCAAGATCTAAATTTATTCTGGATCATGATTTTACTGCTCAAAACTTATTTCGAGAAAGTCAGAGTTTTTCAATAGTTCATATTGCTTCTCATGGAGAATTTAGTTCAGATCCACGAAAAACTTATATCCGCAACTGGAATGGATTACTTAAACTTGGAGATTTACAACAACTTGTCCGCTCTAGGAGTTCGCCTATCGAGCTACTTATTTTGAGTGCTTGTGCAACTGCCACGGGTGATCGACGTTCTGCGTTAGGATTAGCTGGAGCAACCGTACAGTCTGGTGCTTTATCCGCCCTGGGTACATTGTGGAGAGTCGATGATGAATCTCAAGCTTTATTGATGCGTGAATTTTACTCGAATTTATTAGATGGAAATAGTAAAGCTGAAGCATTACGACTTGCTCAACTTCACCTTTTGAAAAATCATTGGACACCTTTCTTTTGGGCAGCACCTGTACTTATTGGGGATTACCTATAATATTCTCTATATTTTGCAATCCTGTATTTGCCAACATTGCTTCTGACGAACTATCAGACCCCCAAGCAATTCTATAAGCAATTTGATAATTTACTTCCGCTAGATCTGGAAACCCTGCATCTAAATACGAGTCGCCGAGCAGACGATAGATTGATGGATTAGTCTTATTTATTTTCTTTAGCCTTTCTAAATATCTGATGGCCTCATCAGTAAGTTCATAATGATTGTATAAAGCTACAATGCTTTTTGCTTGAGATTCAATCGTCCCTTTTCTGATATCTGATATATAATTTGTAAGTTGAAGCTGGTCAGATTTATTAAGGATGCTAAATGCGCTGACACTTACACCTTGTAATTCTTTTCCCTTATATGATTGGATGATAATTTGGTACGTCTTTCCTGGCTCTAAGTTCTGCTCCTTTGAGAATGCTAATTTTAGAGATGATGTAGTGGATTTCCAATGTTTATCTTGGCTCAATATATTAACATCGTATTGATTGCTCCCAGAAACTGCATTCCACTCAAATATAGGATTGCCCTCCATCAGCACTTGCCCATAGGGTTTAATCAGTGCAGGAGATTGGGTATTTTTTCCGCGTAGCCGCACACACGCAGTTTCTTGAGACATGATGCAATGTCGGGCTGGCGGTTTGGGTGCCAAACACTGCTCTGCGTCTTTGGAGGTATTAATCCAAATTGCTCGGCTGGGGGGCCAACATGCCGCTATTACGGTTGCTGTCGGATGGATCGATTGTCCTACACAGATTTCTTGCCCTATTCTATATTTCGGATCCAAGCTGAATAGGATCTGAGCGTATCCCTTACATGCAAGTACCTGCTGTTGTTCCATTTTACTTAAGGATGGAAACAGTAAGATTCCTACTCCTAGCAATCCTACTAGCAAAACTGTACTGCGCTTCCCTCTCTTCACTTGATTCATCCTCTTACTGTGACACAGTTCAGTTACCTTTACTTAATGCACGGTTCAATATCTGCGATCGCCATTCCTGTACCTCCTGCGACGATGAATCTGGTGTGTTAAGGCGAAGGCATGGCTCCCACCATTGGGTTGCAGGCTTTCCTAAGGCTTCTGCGGTCTGTGCCAGTAAGCAAAACGTATCTGCGCGCTCAGGATCTAATCGATTTGACTCCAGTAGGTTTTGTTCTGCTAATGAATTCTTATTTTGCTTGAATTCAACCCATCCCAGATTTTTTAACAACGCTGCTTTTGTTTTACGCTCTGTGGATTTCTGCAAACCTTGTCGTATTATGTTTGTGGCCTTGACATAATTCTTCTGAAGAATCTCAATTCTGGCTAAATTATTAAATGGATCTGCAACTTGAGAATTACTAATTTCTATTGATTTTTGATAATATTGTTTTGCCAAAGAATAACTTCCTTTGTCTTCATAATATCCTCCTAAATTGAAGAAAGCATTCCATACAGGTTTTATTGATATAACTTTTTTATAGTTATTGATGGCACATTCGTCTTCTTTTAAGGTAGCACAAGTTAAGGCAAGATTATTTAGGGCACTGATATTATCAGGTTTATATTGAATAGATAATTCAAAATAATGTCTAGCTTTGTTATAATCTACTATTTCAAATAAGTTCTTATTGCCCTCAGATAAATAATCTTGCGATTTTTTATTGCAATAAAATTTATATAATCCAAAAATAACAGCAACAAGCAGCGCTGACATCAGCATTCGCGTATACCAAGATGTAAAAATTCTTAGTCTCTTAATTTTTGCAGGGATTTTTGATATCCTTTCAGTAAGTTCATGAGCATTTTTTGGTCGCTTTAATGATGATTCATTCATCAATTCGTCAATTAGATCTAATACGGGACGTTCAATATGAGCAGCATACTCTCTCCATTTGAGTTGTTTATACGAAGTATTTTTCATTAACTCTAAGGGGTGTCTGCCTGTAATTGTGTAAACTAAGGTCCGACCTAGTGAGAAGAAATCGCTCTGCTGGTTGGCTTTTCCATTTATTTGTTCAGGAGCCGTATAACCGGGTGAAATCCAAACAGTCATTCCTTCAGTTCCAGGCATAGCACCGCTTGTTTCTATAGTATTTACTTTTAATAGATAAGTTGTAGTCAAATAGTTTCTAGAACTTCCAAAGTCAATTAGCGTTAATTCATCATTTGACCCCATTATAATGTTTGAAGGTTTAATATCTCGATGAATAATATTCTTACGATGGATATATTCAATTATCTGTGCAAGCTGATTCAATATGTTAATGATTTGACTGCTTGTAACTTTTTTTCTGCTTCTAACCCATTCTTCAAGTGTTTGTCCCTCAACTTTATCTTGAGCTAGGCAGTATAAGGTATGTTGAAAATTACTTGGATTATATTCAAAATAGCTATCCAGATCCACTTTAGGTATTTTTGAATACCCTGATAAGATTTCCAATGTCTGCGCTTCTCTGCGAAACATATCTACTTCTTTTCTGGTATATCTCGCAAGTACTTTTAGAATTTTATGAGTATTATCCTCAATGTTAACTAACTCATAAATATCTGTACTTCGACGATCATCTCTAGTCAGTATTTTAATGGCACGAAATACATTATTTAACACTAAAGAACTTCCACATTTAGTACATGCTTTATCCTGTTCAGAATTATTTTCATTACAATCTGGATTGATGCAGATAGTCATTATTATATGAGTTCCTGGTTTGAAAATAATTCTGGTGTTTTTCTGATAAATTTAATAATTACAGGTTGAACTGTCCAGGCCATAGATTCTTTATCTGAAGGTTCAATTAAAGATTTTTCTTCTAGTATTTTGATTGAATCTAATAATCCAGAACCCGTCCATTTTTTTTGAATTTGTTTTATTCTTAAATATTTTTCATCTTGATTTATACTAGCAAAAATAGCTAAAAGCTTCCTTTGACTTTCATTAAGTTCTAAACATTGTTCTTTTATTAAATTCTCTACTTCACTTCCTACAAAAAGAGTTTGAAACTCGGTATACTTTGCCACACTCTTGTCAAAGTTTTTCTCTATATATTGAGCTACTGAATGTAATGCTAATGGCACTCCTCTATATCTCTCAATAAGCGCATTCCAATGCTCTTGATCCTTTAGTTCATACTCTTCAAAAAGAATTCTAGATTCTTCTACACTTAATCCTCCTACTTTTATTAATTCAATTGAAGAATTCTTAGAATGAATCTGAAGCTCAGAAAGGATCTCGCGTCCAATCAAAATTATACAACTTTGATGTTTAGCTTCTATAATCGTTCTTAAAATTTTTCTGTTCTCAGTCCATGCTTCGCTTCCATATTTCGCACTATATATTAATTCAATTGAATCAATTACTATTAATAATTTTCTCTCAGTAATTTCTCTCAAAAAATCCCGAAGTAAATTTTCTGGGGCTTCAACCTTATAACCTATGCTTTCCAAAACACTACTTAGTGAATCTCTAATTGAACTTGAGTATGATGAACTCCATACTACCTTCTCCCAACAGATTTTAGTTGATAGACTTTTTGAAATCCATGCAGATAGCAGGGCGGTTTTGCCGATTCCCCCAACCCCGTATATTCCTACACATTTTGAGTTTGGAATCTTTTCATCTAACTCTTGCAGTAATTCATATCGACCTATAAAACCTGGAATTTTCAACAATGCTGCGCTGTATCCTTCTATTGAAGATAATTCTTCAAAATAGTCCCGCAGCTTTTTTTTGCTTATCGGTATGCCCAACACACCTTCTAAGAACCGCCATAGCTGGGGGGCAAGCTTATTTTGCAAATAAGCACGGGAAAATTTTGAATTAGTCGCAATCTCCTCATAGTCTATGTCCTCCCAGGCTCCTTTAATAATCAACCTCTCTGGCTCGATAAGAGCTTTTCCTCTTTTCTCAGATGCCAACTGATTGATGTAGCTTATCGATTCTTCAAGGTTCATTGGAGATCTTAACCGTTATGAGGATACTTTCTCAACTAAAGTTAGCTAAGTTGCTATCTTCCGCCAACCATTGCTTGTATTCTATCCATTCTAAGCTCTTTGGACCAATATCAACACTTCCCTCTCTGTTGCAATATCTATCCAAACAGGTATACAGTAGCTTACATATCATACTTGGCTTTGCGGGGTTACTTTTATGGATTCACTCCCTTCTGAAATATTATGCCATTCCCTTGATATCACAAGCATTACAGCCGATCCTGACATTCAACCTCGAATTCATCTAGATCAGTCTAGAGTCATCCAATATGCTCAAATTCTTTTGAGTGGCGTTGACCTGGAGCCTGTGGTTACTTTTTTCGACGAGCATGTCTACTGGCTCTCGGACGGCTTTCACCGCGTAGCGGCCTATATCCACGCTGATCGCACTCAGATCCCTTCTGAAATTCGGCACGGAACTCGGCGTGACGCCATTCTCTATGGAATTGAGCGTAATGCGATGCATGGACTTTTGCTGTCGCTGGAAGAGCGCAAGAACGCCGCGCGTAAGCTATTGATGGATAACGAGTGGAGACTGTGGAGTAATAGAAAAATCGGGCGACTCTGCGGTCTCAATCATGAAACTGTAAATTTCATTAAAAGCGATATCGCTTTGCAATACAGAGAAATTCCTGACAAAACAGCAATCCTAAAGAATCGATCCGATTTGACTCCTCAATTGTTACAAAGTGTATCTGGTGATTTCCGCCAGATACAAAACTTCACAAATCCCTCTGAGACGATCTCGGATGACCCAAATTCTCAATTGTTACAAAGTGTATCTGGCGGAAATCGCCAGAATCAAAACTTCATAAATCCTTCTGGGGATTCCGCAAGTGCCTCAGATCCCGAATTGTTACAAAGTGTATCTGGGGAAATTACCCAGATACAAAACTTCACCAATCCCTCTGAGACGATCTCGGATGACCCAAATTCTCAATTGTTACAAAGTGTATCTGGCGGAAATCGCCAGAATCAAAACTTCACCAATCCTTCTGAGCCTCATTCTAAAATCCGCAAAGCTATACGGGGTGGGAAAGAATACACTATCGACACCTCCAATATCGGCATTCGCAACAACAAACGATCCGAGTCCCCAGCAACCTCAACTCGCTCAGAATCCTCTGATTTGGATCTTGCCGATTTTTTGTCTGATTTCCCTGTAATGGTCGATGATACTTCCGTTCTTCCCTCCTTAACGGCTCAGTCCCTTAGAAATGATCCGCAGGTGCTTGATACTTCCGCAGTAACAGTACCAGAAACTCTTTCTTCTTCAGGACAAGCGGTTGCTCCCTTCTCCTTGCTCAACATCGATTGCGATGCGCGTCCCACCAGCGATCATCTGCTGGAATACGACCTTAAGCTTGTCGCCTCTGGACCTCCTAACGCCTTCCCCGTGATCTTGGAACAAATGCGGCGGGTTCCTCAGTTTGCCGAATCCGTTTGGCAGCAGGCCCAACATCTGGCTAATGTCCAGGCTTAAAACGGAATTTCCTCATCCCCCATGAGTTCGCTGATTTCTTTGCTCTCTATGGCCCTATACGCCAAGTCCAGCCCGCAATGCAGCAGTCGCATCTGCCGTTGTAATTTTTCTGTGGAGAGACTTTGATAGTGCTGACCTTGCATTAAGGATTCTATCTGCTCCAACAAGTCTTTCGAGGCATACAGCCTTACCGCTAGCGTTGCCCATGCCTCACGTAACCTTGTGCCCATCTTTTCTACCCACGATCTGCTTTGGCGATTTATTCGCTTAGACCTGACGACTTTATTGATTCAGCCCTTGCTTTTAATTGATCTAGGCTTCTCTTCTCGATCTGACGCACTCGTTCTCTTGTCAAGTTCAATTCCTTTCC
>JBAVRC010000245.1:0-2439 GCA_049694615.1 Thermosynechococcaceae cyanobacterium
CCCCAGAGGCAATCGTCACATCTTGCCAGCGCATGGGTATAGAAAGGTATAGCAACAGCAACCACCAGAGCAAAATGCCTGGAGCGAGCAGTAACAGACGCGGTAGCACACCTGTATGGAGAAAGCGCTGCGTAGCAGTGAACACGCCAAATGGATTTTGTACCGAGACATTATCAGCAAATACCCAACTAAAACGTGTTCCTTGTCCTTCCCCCTTTACTTCCGTAGGGACGATTCCACTTGCAAAATCGCCATTTGTAAAAGTGGTCAGCACGGTTAAGCGAAATTTGGGCAGCGATCGCCCATTGGCGTTGTAAACCCACCGAGGAGCGCCTTGAGCTTGGTAGGTAATGCGGAACTCAGTTGATTGTCCTGGATCTAAACGCAGGGGAAATTGGTATTCTCCCTGATTTTGCGGCTCTAATCGGCGATCATTTTGGGTGACAACATAATTTTGTAATAAAGTATAGCCAATCGGCGGAGGTACTTCAAAGACAAAATTTTCAGTTACATCTAGCGTATTTGTAACTTGGTAAAGTCCGGTGAAATTAGATTGATAGATTGAACGTTCAGTGGCTGGATCTGTCAATTGCGTCAGTTTGACATCGACCTTAGAGGCGCTGGGCGGTAGAAAGCGATCAACCTTTCGCTGTTTTTCGACTTCTGTAGGCTTGCCCGCAACGTAGGTAATCGTTGTATAAGGTTCTTCAATGGTGTAGCGCACTTGAGGCGCAGGCTGTTCTACCCGCTCTCCAGCAACCGTGCTGACGGCCTGTGCAATCTTATCTTGCTCCCAGTGGTGATAGCGATTCGCCAGCGTAGAAGTGAGAAAAAATCCGCTCACCAAAATAGTTGCGACAAGAAGCGTATGCCACAATCCCCGCCAAAGCTGACTGTAGCCCGTCATGAGGGGATTGAGCCAAGTTCCAGAATCGGGCTGTCTCGTGCGAGAGTAGGAAAAATTGATTGCTGCTAAAACAAACCCAAGCCCGACAAGCAACGAAAGTAGCCATTCCCTAAGCTGAAGGAGTTGCCGACCAAATTGAACCAGTTCTTGAGGATGGGTGAGATCGGGAAACGCGGAAATAATTTCAGCCAGAAGCACCATAAATTTTTTTGAGCGTTATAGCATATATCGAAATTTTCAAATTTTATAGCAGGGTAAGGATTTGGACAGAGACAAAACCGACTGCATCCAATATCAGAACTGCTATATCTAGGTGAATCACGACTTGTATGACTTGCAAGTTGTTCCCAGCATTTCTTCTAACGACCTTCTCTGTACAATGTTAAATTTTGTAGATCGAGAACTCAGATGATTGGCCAGATCATCGGCTGGTAGAGTTTTTGTTTTTGTCAATGAAACGTTCCCCAGACCTTGAGGGTTAGGGGGCGAGTGTAAAGGGTTTACCTCTGATCCGAACCGTCTTGAGCGATACTTCTGCCGACCTAAGGGCGATCGCAGCGCACCAAGCATTCGCTCCGCACCCTTGACTTTACGTGTCAATATTTTGCAGTCTCGGATGAGATTGTGAGTCATTCGTTTTAGATTTGGAAATGAAATTCAATGGTAGAATTAAAAAATAATTAACGGATTTTGTACAATATTCTCTGTCGATTTAATGAATCAATAGCGATACTTGCGAGGATAGTTAAATTATGAATGCTCCTGAAATTGTTGAGAAATTTGTTGAGAGACTTTGGAATCAACGACAATTTGAATTAGCTGATGAACTATTCCCTGACGACTTTGTGGCTGAGCCGATCGCCTACCAGCCTTTCTGGCAGGGGACTGGCCCCGAGAGCATGAAGCATCACATCCAAGAATGGTTGGCAGGAGTACCCGATCTCAAGATGCATACAATCGCCATGATTGCTCAAGATAATCACGTCTGGTCGAGATGGGAAATCGTTGGAACGCATCGTGGTATTCTCTATGGTTTGCCTCCCACAGATAAACGGATACGAGCATTAGGAATCACCCTGTTCGAAATCGAGAATAACCAAATTCGCACGTTAAGAACGTTGTTTGATGGTTTGGGCTTAATGCAACAATTAGATGTTCTTCCTGATGCAGGCACCCTGATTGGAAATCACCTTGCTCGCGCAATACCCAATGTCACAGAAGGAGCAATCTGACCATGGCTAACCTCTGGTCATCCGCCGAACATGCTTTGAAATACTTGGCGATCGCAGACACCATTCCCCATCGCACCGAAGGAGAAGGTGTGTTGCTCGATCATGTCCCTAAAACCGTCGAACGGATTCTGGATTTAGGGACAGGCAACGGTCGGCTGCTCTCGCTCCTCAAAATTGATCGCCCCCAAGCCAAAAGCATTGCCCTCGACTTTTCGCCCACGATGCTAGAGGCAGCCAAAACTCAGTTTGCCGATGACGATACGGTGCAAGTTATCGCCCACAATCTGGACGCACCGCTAC
>JBAVRC010000246.1:0-2731 GCA_049694615.1 Thermosynechococcaceae cyanobacterium
GGCTCGGGCGATCGCAGCCCTCCGGCGCTGTCTGGATATGGCCAGAGCCTGGAACGCCGAACAGGTCATTGCAGTAGCCACCAGTGCCACCCGCGAAGCCCCCAACGGCAAAGACTTCATTCGAGAAGTTGAAACCCAACTGGGCCTGCAAATCGACCTCATTGCCGGACTAGAAGAAGCCCGACGGATCTATCTCGGTGTTTTATCGGGCCTAGAATTTAACCATCAACCCCATGCCATTATCGATATTGGCGGCGGCTCCACCGAATTGATTTTAGGCGACGGTCACGACCCACGTTTTCTGAGCAGCACCAAGGTAGGGGCCGTGCGACTGACCAATGAATTTGTCGCCACCGACCCCATCAGCACCCGCGAATTCGATCGACTCCAAGCCTATGTGCGTGGAATGCTGGAATGGCCCCTAGAAGACCTAAAAGCCCAAATTCAACCGGGCGAAACCGTTAATCTGGTGGGGACTTCCGGGACCATTGAAAGCCTGATTCGTTTGGATGCGTTCGACAGTTTAGGAACTGCCCCTGCGGCCCTTCACGGCTATGCTCTGACCCTGGAACGGTTGCAATGGCACACCCAACGCCTCCGCAAGCTCACCTTGGCCGAACGCAGCAAACTCCCCGGAATGTCGGAACGGCGAGCCGAAATTATTCTAGCGGGTGGCATCGTATTGCAAACGGTGATGGAAACCCTGGGCCTGACCAAAATTACAGCCTGCTCCCGTGCCCTACGGGAAGGCATCATTGTCGATTGGATGCTCAACCATGGCCTCATTGAAGATCGGCTACGGTATCAAGGCTCGGTACGCCAGCGCAGCGCCCTCAATTTAGCCCAAAAATATCGCGTTAATCTCGACAATGCCCAGCAGGTGGCTCAATTTGCCGTCTCCCTCTTTGATCAAACCCAGAACCAGTTGCATCAATGGGGAGCCGATGAACGCGAACTCCTTTGGGCTGCTGCCATTTTGCACAACTGCGGACACTACATCAACCATTCCGCCCACCACAAACACTCCTATTACCTGATTCGCCACGGAGGGTTATTGGGCTATACGGATGCCGAAATTGAAATTGTAGCCAACTTGGCCCGATACCATCGCAAAGGCGCACCCAAAAAGAAACACGAAAATTACCAAACCTTGGTTAAAATCGAGCGCCAACTTATCGATCAGCTCAGTGCCATTCTCAAGGTGGCCGTCGCCTTAGATCGTCGGCAAATTAAGGCGATTCAATCGTTGTCCTGCCATTTTGACCCAATCCCACGCGCCCTGTATTTAACGCTGGTTCCTAGCCATCCTAACGATGACTGTAGCTTGGAACTGTGGAGTTTAGAGTACAAAAAGGCTTGTTTTGAAGCAGAGTTTGGCATCAAATTATGGGTCAAGGTCGAGCCAACCCCTTGATGTCAAGGGGTGTCCGATCGCATCCGGACAGATCGGTTGAGAGAAAGATCCTCTACAATAGAGAATTGTGCCAAAAACACGATTAACAGATCCGCTCCTGTTGCAGCGGACCATCGCTGCCACCAGGTTCGCAGCGATCGCATCTGTTTCGGTTAGCCGGTTTATGAGTCTATCTTGAGGGAACAGCGTTGTCTACCAAAGAAGCATTAAAGGTAACCTGGGAGAAACGTCCCGGTAGCCAGATCAGTCTCGAAATTGAAATCTCCCCAGCGCGATCGCAGCGGGTCTACGACCAAAAAATCAACGAATTCATGCGGACCATTCAAATCCCTGGCTTTCGTCGCGGCAAAATTCCCGGTCAGGTCATCATGCAGCGGGTTGGCACCCTACAGTTGAAAGCCACTGTCCTCGAAGAATTGGTCAATCAAACCCTCCAAGAAGCCCTAGTTCAGGAAAAAATTCAGTCGGTCGGCAACCTCGATTTGGACAAGCCTTTTGAGGAACTGCTGGAACAATTTGAACTGGGACAGTCCTTCACCTATAGCGGCAGCATCGACATCCGCCCCGAACCTACCCTTCCGGACTACCAAAATCTCGCGGTTCAGGTTGAGGAAGTGGTCTATAACCCTGACCAAGTCGATCAAATCCTAGAAAAGCACCGTTCAGAACGAGCCACCTTTATTCCCGTCGAAGGGCGGAGTGCTGAACTCGGCGACGTGGTGCTGGTGGATTTCGTTAGCCAATATTTTCTGGACGAAGAGAAGACCGAGCTGACCGATCTGGAGGGTGGCGACGTCAAGGATTTTCGCTTAGAACTGACCGAGGGACAATTTCTGCCCGGTTTTGCCGATGCTGTTGTAGGCATGAACCCTGACGAGACAAAAGAAGTCGACCTACCCCTTTTAGCGGGCTACGTGCAAGACGATCTAGTGGATAAGGTCGCCCACTTTACCATTACGCTCAAGGAGATCAAGACCAAAGAACTACCCGAATTGGACGACGCCTTTGCCCAAGAGATCAGCGAATTTCAAACCCTAGACGCATTGCGCGCATTTTTGGAAAATCGGTATCGTCAAGAAGCCGAAGCCCAAACCCAAACCAAGATTTCAGCCGCGCTGATTGAGGCGCTAACCCAAGAGATGGAAGTGGATTTGCCCGAAACAGCCATTATCAATGAAACCAATCGTTTCATCAATCAGATTGCTCAACAGATCCAAATGCAGGGGATCGATGCAAACGCATGGGTGGAAAAAGAAACATTGCCAGTTCTGCAAGCGCGCTATCGTAAAGAGGCCATTGACCGTCTTCGAGGTAGCC
>JBAVRC010000247.1:0-3711 GCA_049694615.1 Thermosynechococcaceae cyanobacterium
GATAACTGGCAAGAATACATCACATATTAATGGATATCTCGGAGTTCTTGGAGATGCAAATCTATTTTTAATTAACCCTAATGGAATCATCTTCGGGAAAGGTACATCCTTAGACTTAAACGGATCATTCACCGTGACTACGGCTGACAGTATTATTTTTCCAGGATATGAATTTAATGCTTTAAATCCCAAAAAAGTTCCATTAATAAAAGTTGATATTCCAATTGGATTGAACTTCTCAAAATCAACAGGGAACATTGTAGTTAAAGGCAATGGATATAGTTTATATCAGCCTAAAGGTAGCGCAAAAGATCCACCAATAGGGATAGCTCCTCTTCCAAAAGGGTTGATTGTAGATCTTGGAGAAAATTTGTCGCTAATTGCTAGTAATATCAAATTTGATGGAGGTATAATTAATACGACGAATTCAAATATTTATTTAGGAGCGGTAACACAAGGCAAAGTAGGAATCAATGGCTCACTATTTGGCCTAATTCCAGATTTTTCTAGAGTCAATACATTTGGCAACATCACCTTCATAAATCATTCATTGATATTGGTTCTTCTGGATCTTTAACTATTGGCAAAACTAATGAGCGAAACAAGCTAATAGTCTTGCTCGGAAGTTATCAAAGTTTACAAAACCATATGCTTGCCGTTTGATTAACTTGATTCGATTGTTAATCCCTTCCATAACACCACTACTTGTTCGATTCAAAAAATAATTGCAGATTCCTTCTAAATGCTTCTGAATTGTCTTCACTGTGTCAGTGTATACTCTCTTTGCTTTTTCCAGCCATTCCAACACTTTTTTCTTCCCTTCCTCTACCGTTTGATGAGCTTCAAATATTGCTCTGAACTCCTCTTTGAATTCGTATGCCATCCTTAATCGTTTAGATTGTTTCAATATTTCTTCTAGCTTTTTTCTCTCTTCTTCGTTCAAATCCTCTTCGTTTTTGAGTAAAGTAAATTTACTCCCTTTTATTTCCTTTTTTGTCCGCTTCTTCGTTTGTTTTCGCACCGTATCCAATTCTTCATTCACCGCTTTCATTACATGAAATCGATCAATCACTACCTTCGCTTTCGGAAAGACTTCTTGCACAACCTTCGGGAACCCTCCCCACATATCTATGCTTACTTCTTCAATCTGCTCTCTTACCTCAATCGGTTGCTGCATAAGTACTGTAATGATCTCCTCTTGCTTATGACTATCGATCACCTCCAGCAATTTTCCGCTTTCTATATCTGAGGCAACTGTCGCAAAATCTTTGTGCCCTTTGCGCTTGCTTACTTCGTCTATCGAAATTCGCTTCACATTTTTCCAGTCCGATGTTTTCTCTTTGCTAAACTGATGATCAAAAATTCCTTTCACTTGATCCCAACTTAACTCTTCCTCACGACTCACCTGTTCGATACTGGTCACTTGTACCCGTTTGTAAATATATGACTCATATCGGCCTGTATAGGAACGTCCTAAATCAACAAAACTTAGGTTCTCAGTAAAATACTTCTGGCAAAAAGTACAATAATACTGGCGACGTGGGATTTCTAAATATACCGCTTTTCCAAAGACAGGCAAATCTCGGACTAATATTGTACGCTTGCTCGTTAAGTTCTCACTCATCTGACCACAGTGGGGGCAACAACCCGTCTCATTCAAAAAACGGATCCCTAAAAATACTTCATTATCCTGTTTCGCAAAACTGGTAGCTGTCGCGTTTGGTAGATCAAGGATGGCATTGATGTAGAAGTCCATAACAACACCCCATATCTCTATGTATCACTATTATACCAAATTCGTGGGGAACCCAGAAGAACCTTTAGCCTTTTTATTTTACCTTCAATTTCATATTGCCTGAGCTACCAGCTATCAGTTCTTCCTATGAATCGAGCGCAACATTACATAGAGGGGGGAGCTTCGCCATACCAATGCCGAATTATCTTATCGATGTAAGATTTATCTTCACCGCAGCCATGGAAGATAAATGAATCTTCAGGCTCAAAGGGACAATTAGAAAAATATTTTAAAGGTTGGAGATAATTGAACTTAAATCCTAAATTCTGGAGCTTTATTCCCTGTATTCGACTCAGACAATTGAGCAGTGGCATGTCTAGCCAATTAAATCCTTCTGCAATTGAACCGTCAGCGTTTCTTGCAGTAAAATTTTTGACATTATTGGGTGCAATAAATATATTTTGGTGTTGTCTGGAAATCACCATCATTCCTGTGTTAAACCACTCATTGGCATCGCCGGGATAAGGCGCGCCATAAAAATCGCAAGCCCATTGAAAAACTTCGTCACGATTAAAATAGGGTTTAGACTCGTAGACAACACCCAAACGATCTTCCGGCACCAAATCAAATAGATTGGGACAATCAGGGTGAACTACAATATCTCCATCTAGAAAACAGATCCGACGATAGGTCGATAAATAGTCATAGAGTTGAAATTTGGCGAGTTTATGCCCCTCGAAAATATTGTTAGGTTGTTGAATCGCTGTGATTTTAACAAAATCTGCGCCGATTCGATCCGCATATTGCTGCATAATGGGATGGGTTTTCTGCCAAAAATCCAAATGCCCGATAGCTAAGGTGATAATTGCATTCCGATCCATGGGTTGAGTCCTGCCAATTCTGCACGGCCCGATATCTTCTGATCCTTCAAACATATCCTGTAGATGGATGAACTGGATGGGACATAGGCAAAGTTTAAGTATCTTTGGCATCATGGTACCTGTGAGTCCTATGCCTGACCCTGACTGGACGCTAACCTCAAATTTGCCCCCTATGAATGCCTTTGACCCAATCCCGCCAGAGTGGACGCAGACGGCAACCCATGCACCCCAATTTGGTTGTCCCCATTGTCAGGCTGCTTCTGTAGAAGCCGCCAACGTCTGGATTAACCGACGATCGCCTGTGTTTACGGAAGATCATCGCCGCATCTGGCAAGAATTTTATCGTTGTGCTTGCGGACAGTCCTGGTGGGCTTGGAGCAGCGATCGCCCTCCCAGCGTCTTAGCCTCGCGAGATCAGCCCAAATGAACTGGCGCGCCGTTGGGCCGAACTGGGTACTCTTGTCAGGCTATCCAGTGGCCATTATTCATTTCCTGGGCGGCGCATTTGTGGGTGCTGCCCCACAATTGTCCTATGGCAAGTTGTTGGAGACGTTGGCCGCCGAGGGGTATGTCATCATTGCCACCCCGTTTCTCAATACCCTGGATCATCGCGCGATCGCCCATACCGTATTGCAACAGTTTGAAACCACGGTAGCCGAGCTACAGCAACGGCAGTTGCTACAACGTCATCTGCCTATTTACGGCCTAGGCCATAGCTTGGGCTGCAAACTCCATTTACTGATTGGTAGTTTTTTCGACGTTGATCGCGCAGGAAATATGTTGATGGCATTCAACAACTTCAACGTGGATCGCGCCATTCCCTTAGCCGACTGGTTGGATCAATCTTGGTCCGTGGAATTTACACCAACCCCAGCCCAAACCTATCAACTGATACAGGACTATTATCCAATCGACCAGAATTTGTTGATTCGTTTTCAGAATGACGAACTGGATCAAACCCCCGAAATCGCTCAACTTTTAGACCATCTATTTCCTGGAAAAATCAGACTTAAACGATTGCCCGGAAATCATTTAACCCCATTGGGACAAGATTTTCGTTGGCAGTCACCGGAAACATTTTCGCCCTTAGATGCC
>JBAVRC010000248.1:0-2747 GCA_049694615.1 Thermosynechococcaceae cyanobacterium
GCCCCAGTATCAACCAAAGCCTCCGTTCGGCAAACCCTAACCTGTTCAGAACTCAACAAACCCCGTCTAACCAACTCCTCATCAACCGCATTCGTCAGCACGACTGGAACCCGAATCGCACCCATAGACAATTGCCCTAGGTCTAAAGAACTCAGTTGAACCATCGCCATTACGACCAAAACACCGTCAAAAAATGCAGGATCCTGTCTTGAGTCTAGATCCTTCGTGGGACAATGGGACATGCTAAACCCTCTCGTACCCCGTCTCCTATGCGATCGCCCCAAGACGTTAGCACCGCTGTAGCCAAACTCTACGACACCTACCCCTTCCCCCCCGACCCCCTCTCCGACAACCCACCACCGGGCTATAACTGGCGCTGGAACTGGAACACCGCCTATAGCTTCTGTACCGGACAAAAACCCACCCGCCAGGATATTCGCATCCTTGATGCTGGTTGCGGCTCCGGCGTCGGCACCGAATATTTATTGCACCTCAACCCCCAAGCCGATGTCATCGGCATCGACCTCAGCGCCGGAACCCTCGCCGTCGCCCAGGACCGGTGTCAACGCTCCGGCGTCGGCGATCGCGTCAAATTCCAGCAACTCAGCCTCTTCGATGCCGACCAGATTCCCGGCACCTTCGATCTGATCAATTGCGTCGGCGTCCTGCACCATACCGCCAACCCCGTGGGCGGCATCCAAGCCCTCGCCCGCAAACTCGCACCCGGCGGAATCCTGCACATCTTCGTCTACGGTGAACTGGGCCGCTGGGAAATCCGCCTCATGCAAGAAGCGATCGCCCTGCTCCAAGGGGACCGACGGGGCGACTACACCGACGGCGTGGGTATTGGACGCCAATTGTTTGCCACCCTCCCCGACCAAAACCGCCTCAAACAACGAGAACAAGATCGCTGGTCCCTCGAAAACCATCGCGACGAATGCTTTGCCGACATGTACGTCCATCCCCAAGAAATCGACTACAACATCCACACCCTCAAAGACCTGATTGACGCCTCCGGCCTAGACTTCCTGGGTTTTTCCAACCCCAGCACCTGGCAACTGGATCGCCTCATCGGCACCCACCCCGGCCTGATGGAACGCGCCGCCCATCTCGACGAATGGAGTCGGTATCGTCTCATTGAAGTCCTCGACCCCAGCGCCATCGCCCACTACGAATTTTTCCTAGGGCGATCGCCCCTCCCCCGTCACGACTGGACCCAGGACGACGCCCTACTCGCCGCCATCCCCGAACTCAACCCCTGCATCGACGGTTGGCCCAGCCCCTGCGTCTTCAATGCCGACTACCAGATCATTAAATTGTCCGACACCGACGTCGCCTTCCTCGAAGCCTGCGATCGCAATGCCCAAACCCCCCTGGGCGAAATCCTACAACAGGTACCCATCCCCCTAGCCGAGGTGCGATCGCTCCTGGCCCAGCAACTATTGTTGCTGTCCCCCGGTGCTTTATAAATCTCAAACCTGCATTAAGTAATGTTACCCCTGCGTGATATTATGAGCAGTGGCTTGCAGTTTAGCAATTAAAGCAAACCCTCACCCCGTGGACGCATCAGACTTGCCGATTCAACCGTCGCCACCTGTCCAAGATGGTGAACTGGTGGAATCGGAATCGAACCCATCGGAAAATGCAATGGACGACTACTACCGTCTCCGCCAGGAGATGTTAGTCACCACCCTCATTCTGATGGCGATCGCATTCGGTCCAATTTGGTGGGTTTATTCCCTCAAAATTGCCCTGAATTACTTAGTCGGGGCTTGCACGGGTGTGGTTTACTTAACATTGTTGGCACGAAACGTGGAACGGCTTGGACCGCAGAAAGAGCAGGTCGGCAAAAGTCAGTTAGCCGTTTTCATTGGGGTAATGATTGTTGCCATGCAATGGAAACAGCTAGAGATCGTGCCTGTTTTTTTGGGGTTTCTAACCTATAAAGCTGCCATCATCGTTTACACGCTTAAAACTGTCGCCAAGCCTCAGTAAATCCGATGCGTTTCGCTCAATTGAGCGAAGCCTGGATTGTTTTGATGTGAAGTTCCAATGAGGTTGTGCAAACCATGCACTTTGGCAGCCTTCTGCTCAACTCCTTCGATCGCTACAACCTATTTCCCTTTGCAAAAATTGAAGTGGGCAACCACCTCTATTGGCAATTGGGTAACCTTAAGATTCACGGTCAGGTGTTTATTACCTCCTGGATCGTCATCGGGTTGTTGTTGATCGCCTCCATTGCTGCCACTCGAAACGCGCAGAAAATTCCCAGCGGTATTCAAAATTTAATGGAATACGCGCTGGAATTTGTGCGAGATTTGACCAAAAATCAAATCGGCGAGAAAGAATATCGTCAATGGGTTCCCTTTGTTGGAACACTCTTTCTCTTCATCTTTGTTTCTAACTGGTCAGGCGCATTGGTGCCCTGGAAGCTGATTCACCTCCCAGAAGGCGAATTAGCCGCCCCAACCAACGACATTAATACAACCGTGGCGTTGGCGTTGTTGGTTTCCCTCGCTTACTTCTACGCGGGCTTCAAAAAGAAAGGGCTGGGCTACTTTGCTAAATACATCGAGCCAACCCCCATTTTGTTGCCCATTGCGATTCTAGAAGACTTCACCAAGCCCCTCTCCCTAAGCTTCCGTTTATTTGGAAATATCCTAGCGGATGAACTGGTGGTGGCCGTGTTGGTCTTCCTGATTCCCCTCTTTGTTCCCTTACCCATCATGCTCTTGGGTCTCTTTACC
>JBAVRC010000249.1:0-2096 GCA_049694615.1 Thermosynechococcaceae cyanobacterium
GACGGTGGAAACCCCATGCCCCTGGAGGAAGAGCATCACTTCTTTGATGGCTTTCTGGGTTTCCCAGGTGGTTTGGATCATCTTGACCCGTTTCTGGGCAATGCCGGGGACTTCCACCAGGCGATCGATCTGGTTTTCGATGATGTCGAGGGTTTCCAGGCCGAAGTGGGCCACGATCCGTTTTGCGGTGACGGGGCCAACCCCTTTGATTAAGCCGCTGCCCAGGTATTTCTCGATGCCCGTCAGGGTGGCAGGTTTGGTTTCGCGATAGGTTTTGACCTGGAACTGTTCCCCGAATTTGGGATGCTCTCGCCAAATGCCGGATAGTTGCAGGGTCTGTCCGGCTTGGATGTTGGCAAAGTTGCCCACGATGGTCACGAGATCCCGCGATCGCGGGGCTTTCAGTCGGGCAACCGTATACCCGCTTTCTTCCGAGTGATAGGTCAGCCGTTCTACGACCCCTTGCAGTTCTTCGAGGGGTGGGGTTGCTGGGTTGTCCGCTCCTATTGTCGCCACGGGTCAGACCATTGCTTTGCTGATCGTCTCGATTTTAGGCGATCGCCTTTCCAGAATGACGAGTTGACAATGAGACGCTAATGGAATGCTTGACGCCGCGAGAAATGGAGGTGTTAGCGTTTTTGTCCCAAGGGCTGAGCAATAAGGCCATCGCGACACGACTGCATCTGTCGGCGCATAGGGTGAAATTTCATGTCGGGTCAATTTTCGAGAAACTGGGTGCATCCAGCCGGACGGAAGCTGTGGCGATCGGTTTGCGGCAGGGGCTAATTCTGCTGTGAGGGAAATGAGTCGCAATTCACCCGCCCACTTTTGCCACAATGAACACATCAACGCAGGGTACCGCAAACTATGAACCTTCTGGAACAATGGGGATGGCGATGGTCGAGTTGGCAGAAAGGGGAACGCGGCGAGTATTGGTTTTTGGCCCAAGTCTTCGGCCTTCTGATTTTCGCACTGTTACCGCGTCGCCCCGTAATGGACTTGGCGGAACTAACCCTACCGATCCAAGTTGCATTGGCCATCCTCGCTGGAATGTTGACCCTATTTGGGCTAATTCTGATTGGTAAGGGTCTCTTCGATTTAGGCCGCAGTTTGACGCCTCTCCCTTACCCCCGCGAGGACGGACAGCTCGTAACCAAAGGGGTTTACGGGATTGTTAGACATCCGCTCTATGCCGGAATTGTTGCCGTAACCTTGGGTTGGGTTCTCTTCACGTTGAGCTGGTCGCATGGCTTGGCTGGGTTGGCGATCGCCGTGCTTCTGGACCGAAAAGCGGCACAAGAAGAGATTTGGTTGACTGCAAAGTATCCAGAATATGCTGAATATCGACAACGGACTAAAAAGCTGGTGCCCTGGATTTGGTAGGGCGGCAGCGGAGAAAAAAAGCCGAGTTTGAAAAGAATGATTTAAAAATTCTGGCAAAGGGGTTGACAAATGAAGTCGTATGGATAATATGACAGCAAGTGTGAGCGCGAGGGGCGAACATGTCCAAGCTCGATATTTATGAAATCCTGGCGGTGCTGATTGTTGGCATCCAACTCTTGAGCCAAGCAAACCGAGACATGACGCTGGATAAGTGGCTAACGCCCTTCCGATTGGGGTGGCTCCTATCGGGATTGACAATGCTTTTACCCCAAGCACAAAAGGGATGCTGGCTGGCTGGGGCGATCGCCTATTTCCTCGTCGGCGGCTTAATCTTCAACACGCTGGTTTTGTTTATCTGCTCGAAACTCCCAAACCGGATCGTTGGGTTAGAGTCTCCCATTATCGAAATGATGGGCACCGTTTTCTTGGGAATGATCGGGACTGGACTCTTTCTTACGTTTCAATACATCCTTGCCGCCTTCAAGCGTTGGTTTAACGACGGCCTGCGACATTTCGAGGGTCGTTCAATTCAACCCAGTGCAGCGTAACCCAGCCGGATCGCAAAGCGCGATCATAACGCTTCCAACCCACCTCAAACAGCCAGAACGAATTGGACAGGTCTGAGAACCTGTTTGAAAAGTTATGAGACAGGCTACCCAGCATTAGTTTTAGGCTCTAATCGACGAACCATCAAATGTACCATAGCCCCATAG
>JBAVRC010000250.1:0-4151 GCA_049694615.1 Thermosynechococcaceae cyanobacterium
CCTTTGGTTTGAAGCGGTTGGCATTGCCGACATTCCCCTAGTGGGGGGCAAAAATGCCTCCTTGGGCGAGATGATCTAACAACTAACGGCCAAGGGAGTGAATGTACCCTTGGGCTTTGCGACGACGGCTTATGCCTATCGTTATTTCATTGAAAAAGCTGGGTTGGAGGCTAAACTGCGAGATTTGTTCGCGGATCTGGATGTGGAAAATGTGAACAATCTGCGCGATCGCGGTCAACAGGCTCGCACCTTGATCCTCAATACACCTTTCCCTGCCGAACTGGACGCGGTAATCGCCCAAGCCTATCTGGACCTGTGCGATCGCTATAGCAATCAGGCCGACCATTGTGCCCATCTTCCCGCCGCCGAACGCACCGAGTGTTTGAGACTGGCCGGGAACACGGATGTCGCCGTGCGTTCAAGTGCCACTGCCGAAGATCTCCCCGATGCCAGTTTTGCCGGACAGCAGGAAACCTATCTGAATGTGCATGGCGTTGCAGCCGTATTGGATGCCTGCCACCGATGTTTTGCCTCCCTCTTTACGGATCGGGCGATTTCTTACCGGACCTTGAAAGGGTTTGATCATTTCTCCATTGCCCTGTCCGTGGGGGTCCAAAAAATGGTGCGATCCGACTTGGCCACCTCCGGCGTCATGTTTTCCATCGACACCGAAACTGGATTCAAAAATGCGGCCCTAGTGAGTGCAGCCTACGGGTTAGGGGAAAACGTGGTGCAAGGGGCCGTGAACCCGGACGAATATTTTGTGTTCAAACCCACTCTTAAACAAGGGTTTCAGCCCATTTTAGAAAAGCGATTGGGCAGTAAAGAAATCAAGATGGTGTACGACGTGGGGGGCGAAAAGCAAACCAAAAATATCCCAGTGCCCCTATCGGAACGGCAACAGTATGCCCTCAATGACACGGAAATTCTGACCCTAGCCCGTTGGGCTTGCATCATTGAAGACCACTACTCCGAGGTGCGGCAGGTTTACACCCCGATGGATATTGAGTGGGCCAAGGACGGTCTCACGGGCGAGTTGTTCATTGTCCAGGCGCGCCCGGAAACGGTTCAATCGCAAAAGTCGGCCCAAATCCTCAAATCCTACAAACTTAACGGCACGGGCGAGGTGTTGGTGCGTGGTCGGGCGGTAGGGGAACTCATCGGGCAAGGGCTGGCCAGGGTGATTTTGGATGTGCATCGTCTGGATGAATTCCAAGCCGGAGAAGTGCTGGTAACCAATCGCACCGACCCGGACTGGGAACCGATTATGAAAAAGGCCAGTGCGATTGTGACCAATCAGGGCGGACGCACCTGTCACGCCGCCATTATTGCCCGTGAAATGGGCATTCCAGCCATTGTGGGATGTGGCAATGCCACCGGACTGCTCCAATCGGGACAACCGATCACCATCTCCTGTGCGGAAGGAGAAGAAGGGTGTGTCTATGCCGGACTGGTCCCCTACGACGTGCAGGAAACCATCCTGGACGATCTACCCGCCACCCGCACCCAAATTTTGATGAATGTGGGAAACCCGGAAGAAGCCTTTAGCTTAGCCGCTTTACCCTGTGACGGAGTGGGGTTGGCCCGCTTAGAGTTTATTATTGCCAACCACATCAAAGCCCATCCCTTGGCGCTCCTCCGCTTCGACGAGGTGGAAGACGTTGGGGTGCGTAAAGACATTGCTGAACTCACGGCGCTCTGGCCCAGCAAACCCGACTTCTTCGTGGAAAAACTGGCCCACGGCATCAGTATGATTGCAGCGGCTTTTTATCCGAAGCCCGTGATTGTGCGGATGTCTGACTTCAAGAGCAATGAGTATGCCAACCTGTTAGGGGGGCAATCCTTTGAACCGAAGGAAGAAAACCCCATGATCGGGTGGCGCGGTGCATCGCGGTATTACGATCCCAACTACCGGGACGCTTATGGCTTGGAGTGTAAGGCACTCAAGCGGGTGCGGGATGAAATGGGGCTAACCAATGTAATTCCCATGATTCCGTTCTGCCGCACGCCAGAGGAAGGACGCAAGGTGTTAGCTGAGATGGAAAGCCACGGCCTGAAACGCGGCGAAAATGGGTTGCAGGTCTATGTGATGTGCGAAATTCCCAATAATGTGATCCTGGCCGATCAATTTAGCGAGGTGTTCGATGGCTTTTCCATCGGCTCCAATGACTTAACCCAGTTGACCTTAGGGTTGGATCGCGATTCGGCGTTGGTGGCCCATATTTTCGACGAACGCAATGAAGGCGTGAAGGAGATGATTCGCCAAGTGATTGCGAAGGCCAAGGCGAAGGGACGCAAGGTGGGGATCTGCGGGCAAGCCCCTAGTGACTACCCAGAATTTGCCCAATTTCTGGTGGAACAGGGCATTGATTCGATGAGTCTGAACCCAGATTCGGTTTTGAAGACGCGTTTCCCGTTAACGACCTCAGAAACAACACCGCGTGAGCCAATAATCCCCACAAGGTCAGCCTGTTTGAGATCATGTTCCTCCATGAGGTGAAGCAGAATGGATCGGGGTGTTGCTAAATCGCCCTGAGAAGCCCCTGCCTCAAAAGAATAGTATTCATCCTCAAAGCGTTCGATGAGCTGAACTAGCAGGCCAAGTAGAGAATCCTCTTCAGGTGATCGGTTCTCAATCGCCATGAGGTTTTGAACAACCTGCAAAGCCCGTTCATTATCATCCTCAGACGTAATGGGCATGGGCAGATACTTGCTTAGTAAAGCCCCATAGGATTCAGGGTTAATAGATGATGCTGGTTCTAACGTATTTTGTGTTCTATACTGAGCAAGGCTTTCAGCCTCTCTTTTCGCCCAATATTGGGTTAATTGTAGCTGTTAGATCTCTCAAACACCTGGTTCTAGCGCCGTCTTCAGCTAGGAGTGTTGATTAGCTTATGGTGTACACCGCTAGAAAAACACAAAATAGCTTAGAACCAGGGATGATGGGGTTCAAAAATCAGGCATTAGGGTTGAAAATCCGAAAAGTGGAAAGCCTCGCCAGTCTGACGAGGGCACCCGCCGAGCGGCTATTGTGCCGCCGTTGTCTCTGGTGATCGCTTGCGTGGCGTTTTAGCCGCCACCGTTTGCTTGCCTGTGGTCTTGAGCTTACGAGCCTTTAGAGCAGTCGCTGCCGGATGCACCGGAGTCTTGTCAGTCACCGGAGCCATCACCATTAGCAGGATAGTATTCAGCCAATGCTGAAAGGATCCCTTGGGGTAATGCCTCGATGACCGTTGACGAATTCATTGATACGCTGATAAGGAACAGCGGCATCTGCCATCTTTGGCTTCTGTATTGGGTATCGGGCATTTGGAGTTGGGGTGATCGCCTGATCGTCTCCTCAAGAGATCCAATATGATTCCACAGCCGATTGAATGCCGATAGATGCCTGTTTCAGTCCCTCGAATGGGTATAACAACTTCATATAGGGGAACTGAGCAAAGTGCATGTCATTACGCTTACAACTGGTTGTTAGTCAAAAGAATATTGAGTTGGGCTAAAGACCTCGTTTCTCAATTCTTCAGAGACCCCCCGTTCAAATGCTAGTTCGTACAGCATCGCGTGAAGGTGCTGTGCTTTTTTCCCTGCCTCACAGATTGCTATGTACTCGAATGAGTCGACCTGCAGTACCTTCATTCCCATCTTCCAGGTTTGGACGGCGGATTCAAGTTGGATCCGGCTGAGTCTCATCAGATTAACCAACTGTTCGTCCGATATCATTCTTTGGGACATTTTCTTAATCCTCCTGGAACTCAAAATATAACCATCTGTTCAAGGGCACTTCAAACTAAAGATTCTCTTAACAAATGTCATGGAAAAAAGATTGACAAAAATTTCATGAAAATTTATTGATCATTTTTTTAGAATTTCACCATTTGTAACAAGTTAAACCGACTAAATAAATATGTTTGTTATCTACATACAGTAGTCAGTTAAGATTCTTTTCAGGTATACTTTTTAAGTATTTATTGCTAATATAAACTGTATATCAATAATAAAATATAAAAATTAATTACTTTAAATTAGGGGATAAAGCTTAAAGCGGGACAATGAGTGGGATTGATTGTATAAAAGAAAACCCTGCGCCAGAGCGCAAGGTAGCTTATCGTAACCTTGATGAACTAAACCAAGGGAACGATGAATCTCAATAT
>JBAVRC010000251.1:0-3014 GCA_049694615.1 Thermosynechococcaceae cyanobacterium
GAAACTCTCCCAGCAAACCGCACCGTTTGCCGAAAGCATTGCCCGTACCGTCGCCAGTTTTTATCAAACTCGTGGGGGACAACTTGACGATCGTATTACCGCCCGCCTCGGCAAAGCCACCGTCCGACTGGCCGATCGCATCGCTCAAGCCAGCGCCATCCCTGCGACACCCACCCCGATCGCCATCCCTGCTAGGGACATTCCCGCCCCCGATCGTGCCGCCACAGTTTTGGTCTTGGGTGGCACGGGATTTATTGGGCAATCCCTGGTCAAACGCTTGCGGCAGGCGGGTTATGGCGTGCGATTGCTATCGCGCAATCCCAACAGTTGCCCGACGGAATTGCTGAATTTAGGCATCGAAGTGGTGCGAGGTGATTTTACCCACGCCGAGGCGATCGATGCGGCTCTCGATGGGATTGAATCTGTCTTCCACCTCGCTCGTGGCCAAGGCAAAACCTGGGAGGATTACCAGAAAACCGATGTCGCACCCACCCTGAAGCTAGCAGAACTTTGTTTGAAACATCAAGTTAAACGATTGGTTTATTAATCGCGCGTAAAACCCCTGTGCCTTGTGCCTGGGGATGTAAGCGCGGTCGATGAGGAGTTGATGTCTTGACCAATGTGAGGCAGAGCCGCACAAGGGATTGGCATCGACGACGAATCGACACACTCTTGGTAGCGTAGACAGTCAGCTTCTCTGCTTCTGAGTTTCAATGTAGTTACGAACAGCCGTTTCAGACACGCTGCCAACCGTCCCATAGTAAGCCCCGTCTGACCACATTCCAGATCCCCAAAACTTCCGCTTTTTCAGGTCTGGGAAGCGAGTGAACAATTTCACAGCAGCAATCGACTTAATCGTTTTTACCATCTCCACGGGCGCGGTCGTATGGTCAGCCTGCACAAACAGGTGAACATGGTCTGGCATCACTTCGATGCTGTGCAATAGCCAACCATAGGTTTTGCAGGTTTCACCAATCACCTGTTTCAATTCGACTTCAATCGCCCCCGATAGCACTTGATGCCGATACTTGGGGCAAAAAACAAGGTGATAGCCGAGGCAATGCTTGGCGTGTGAACTTGATAAAACTTTCATAAAGTAGTGTATATCTAGCAAACATATAAAGTATAATCCTAATATACCAAAAGCGCCTCAGTAAAGTGCTGTCAACACTCGACTGAGACGACTTCCCCAAAAAGTTGAATCAGCAACTTCAGGAGCAACCTCATTATGATTCGAGATCCGGAAAAAGAGCCAGAACGTTGGAGTGAACCCATTGTGGCGGACAGTCCAGCCGAGGCTCAGTCAGAATGTCAAAAACGCGCGGATCGCTATGATCTGGAGCTTGAGTCGGTCACTGAACCTCGCAAAATTGAGGAACGCCCGCAACGGTACGACTGTAACTACAAGGAGAAAGAGTAATGGCTGTTTTGAACTGTGTAAAACCAGGTGCTAAGACGGGACAAACAATTTTGCTAGTGGATTTGACCACTTCTGGTGATAGCGAGGCTGTGATGGCAACCTTGCAGAGATTAGGTTATGCGCCAGAAATCCGTCATGTTAGCTATAAGACTGGGGTTCATGTCTTGGCAGTGCTGAAGGATGAGCAACATGATTCAATTCCAGAGGATTATCTAATTGATGAATGGATGCAGTTGCGTTCAGAAATCAATCCTGATGCGGTTCATCTCTGGTGTGGCAAGTAGGTGATTTGAGATGATGCGTACCGTTTCGATACCCGTTGATCTACCATCAGAACGGTTTTTACCGTTGATGGCACAATGTGCTGAGATTTTCAACGCACATGTCGATTGGGCAATTGAAAACGGTACGTACAATAAAAGTAAGGCACATCAGGGATTGTATGCTGACTTGCGGTTGGCTTATCCGGATGTGCCTTCGGCGTTGCTGCAAACCGTGCGCGATAATGCAATGGAAGCGGTTAAGGCTACGAAATTCAAGCGTAAACCACGCAAGAAACCGACTTCAGGATTGCGTTACGACAAGAGAACCATGACTTTACGGGGTGAGCAACTGACGCTCTCCTGTCTGGGTAAGCGAGTTAACGTGATTCTGAATGTGCCGGGTTATTTTCGTGAGGTATTTGATACCTGGGACTTCAAGGGTGCAACGGTAACTTACTGCAAGCATCAAAAACAGTTCTGGGTGCGCTTAATTTTTGAAACCGATACACCTGCAATCAATTCTGATGGAGACGTTCAGGGTATCGATAGAGGTTTGTATCATCTGGTGACGACATCAGATGGTCAATTCTTTTCCAGTGCCAAGGTGCGGGCTGTCCAGCGGCGCTATTTGCACAATCGAAAAACACTCCAACAAAAAGGCACTCGTAGCGCCAAGCGTCGGCTTAGAGCCATGTCTGGTCGCGAGAAGCGGTTCATGAAGGATGTCAATCATTGTGTGAGTAAAAAGCTGGCAAGACAATCTAACATTAGCGTGTTTTCGTTAGAGGATTTGTCGGGAATTCGCAACCAGCGGCGGGGCAAAAAACTGAATAAGTGGCTCTCTAGTTGGAGTTTCCATCAGTTGGAATTGTTTCTGTCCTATAAGTCAGAAGCACTGGGAAAACGGGTGGCGTTTGTGGATGCCAGATACACTAGCCAAAAGTGTAGTGTATGCAAGCATATTGCCCGAACCAACCGCCACAAATCTCGGTTCCACTGTCGCAATTGTGGACACAAGGCTCATGCCGATATCAATGCGGCGGTGAACGTGCGGGATAACTACATTCTCTCCTCTGCCGTTGTGTCGGAGGAGCAGGCTGATGTCAATCAGCCGTATGCGACGGGTACAGCTTGTGCCTAGTTGCAAGCCCCATCCCCTTGTGGGTGGGGTAATTGACACTTCTTCAATCGCAATTTACAACGCTAGTCAATCCGATCAAACGATTACAGAAACAACCGCCCCCGATCGGGGCATGATGCGGGTGGCTCCCTATAGTCGATCGAAGGTGGAAAACGAAACCCAACTGCTCAACCTGCACAAAACCCAAGGC
>JBAVRC010000252.1:0-3787 GCA_049694615.1 Thermosynechococcaceae cyanobacterium
GGGCATGAGCGATCGCGAACTGCAAGATGAACTGATTACCCTGATTAATGCTGGACACGAAACCACAGCAACAACCTTAGCTTGGACTTGGTATCTATTGGGGTCTCATCCCGATGTCATGGCAAAAATGCAGGATGAAATTCAGACGGTTTTGCAGGGCAATCATCCCACGTTTGAAAGCCTGCCGCAACTTCAATATACCCGCCAAGTCTTCTACGAATCAGCCCGATTGTGCCCGGCTGGATTGGCAATGGCACCTAGAGTTGCCCTAGAAGATGACGAAATCCAGGGATATTTCATTCCGAAAGGATCGATTTTAACGATTGCCTCGTACTTTACCTGGCGGCATCCTGAATTTTGGGACAATCCAGAACAATTTAACCCCGATCGCTTTCTGCCGGAACAGGTCAACCAAAGACCAAAATTTGTTTATCTTCCCTTTGGCACCGGACCTCACACTTGCATTGGCAAAAACTATGCTCTGATGGAAGCTACAGACATTTTGGCCGGAATCGTCCAACGATTTCAGATTGAATTACTGCCTAACCAACCGATTGAAATCGATCCGAGATTCACGCTAAGTCCGAAATACGGCGTTAAAGTTACAGTGCAGAAACGACATTAATCTGATATGCAACGATTGGATGAAGCAAAACGAGAAGCCATTTTGCAAGCCGCAAAGCAACGACTGAGCCAATACGGGGTCAAAAAGACAACGATGCAGGAAATTGCCGAGGATGCGGGCATTGCTGTGGGAACGCTGTACTTGTATTTCAAAAACAAAAACGACATCCTGATTGCAACAGCAGAAGCCTACACTCAGCAACACATTCAAGACACGGAGAAGATTTTGCGATCGCCAATGTCCGCACCTCAGAAACTTAAGACTTATCTTGTCAATCGTTTCCGTGCAGTTCAGGAGCATCGTCTGAGTGGCTCTCATGCGGCGGAGTTGGCTCGTGCTGTGATTCGCCTGAAACCAGAACTTCAAGAGGAACAAGGAAAAACGGTCAAGAATAATGTGTTGAGTATTCTACAAGAAGGAATTCAAACGAATGTGTTTCGCTTCGATCATTTATAGCAGGATTTAGAGGTATTTTTATATTCGATCGGTTACTTTTTCCCCATGCCCACAACTGAGCGGTATTATGAACCTGAAGAAGAGGAGCTATGCATCGTGATTGACTGGTTTGTCCAGAAATGGAGTAGTGAGTGATTTTCAAAGTCTCGATAGCAATTATGGCATAACCAGTCAATGAAGCGGATGGGCGAGAGATCTGGGTAGGGATGCTGAGTTGATCTGCCACCGTTTATCTTTGTCGTTATGCTGCCTCAAGCCCTTCAGATCTCATTTTTACGATAATTGTTAGGGGTCATTCCGGTCGCTTCTCGAAAATGCTTGCTTAAATGATTTTGGCTATTGAACCCACATTGCAGAGCAATTTCTGCGATCACCCCCTTCGAGTTTTTCAACAACTGCTTTGCCTGTTCCACGCGATACTGGTGGGACGAGATACCCATCGATCTCTTGAAGAGTCGGCTAAAGTGAACCTGACTCAGTTAAATCGGCGAGATCTGCTAATTTGACTTCGAAATTTAGTCGCGAGTTCCAGATGATCACTCTCAGTTCATGAATGGTACCGGGCGACCGGAAAACACCAAATGAACTAGCGATCGCGGTCGAACAATGCGGTGCAACGGACGGAGCAGGAGATCCCGGTGCGGAGGCAAAGGTTACTTGCAGTCGCAGACCTTCACCGTTATGCCGCTTGAGCTATGCTATCGCAGGTTTTGACCAAACACAAGGTTGGAATGCCTTATCTAAAGGGGTTTTAGCGATGTGGTTAGTGTAGTTGTGGATGATTTTGACAGCTATACCCAAAATGACTTCCAAAACCTGCTGCTTGGTATAACCTACGGCTAGAAACTCTTCAATTGCTTGATCGTTCACCCAACCTCGTGCCTCAATCATCCGTTGAGTAAACAGCCGTAACGCCTGTAGTTTCGGATCTGCTAGAGGTTGACCCTGACGAAGCGCTTCAATGTCTTCAGGAGCCATCCCAATCATTTTTGCTAAACCCGAATGGGCTGCCATGCAGTAGGGGCATTCATGTTCGTAATTGGCAGTCAGATAAATGACTTGTTGCTCGATCGCTGTAAAGCTGGTTGTCTCAAATAAGTCCCACAATGCCATTCCACCTTTTAAGACAGCGGGAGCTTCTGCCAAAATCCCCTCTAAATTTGGGATCAAACCAAATGTCTCTTTAGCATGAATAAGAGCTTCCTTAGAAGCTTTTGGTGCAGTTTCAATCGTGTGGATCATAAATTCCATTGCTTTACCTCTCCAATCGACTACGAGGTAGACAAGTTTGTCTACCTGTAACGTGTGCTAGTATAACCTTATGGAGACAGAGTTGTCTACCCAAGGTTATGACTACTGAATCAAGTGCTGCACGTCAACAAATTTTAGAAACCGCTTCTGAACTGTTCTATCGGAAGGGAATTCAACATGTAGGAATCAATGAAGTCATCGCGGCATCTGGTGTAGCAAAGCGAACACTCTATCGCTGGTTCTCTTCAAAAGACCGACTGATTGAGGAAGTGATGAAATATCGGGCTGCTCAATGGTTGCATTGGTTTGAAGATGCAGTCGCAGACCAAGGAAACACTCCTAAAGAGCGGTTGCTAGCAACTTTTGATGTTCTTCAAGGCTGGTATGCTGAGCCGGATTTTCGGGGATGCCCATTTATCAATGCGGTCTTAGAAATTGCTGATGCGTCTCATCCGGCTCATCAAATCTCAGTTAATTTAAGAGAAGCGATCCGTGCTTACATCATGCAGTTAGCATCTGAAGCAGGGATGCGTGAACCTGCATCGTTTTCACAACAGTACTTGCTTTTAATTGGAGGAGCGAGTTTAATGGCAACGATTGAAGGAAATCCAGGTGGAGCGCAATATGCCAAAAATGCTTTGTCTGTGCTGATTGATGCTAGTTAACGGTTACGGCGGAATAATAAAGGTGCGGCACCGCACCGTAGTCATGCTATCGGCAAGTAACAAAGTTGCTTTTTGTCCGGTGAGCTATGCCGTTATCCTGCTTATATTTCGGGTGGATGAGCCTGGTTTATAGCCAACTTGTTGGTATTTGATGCTTTGATGACGCAATATCGAGAGCCATACTGCAAGGTTGAAGAATGACTTGACAATTAAGCGAATGCTTAAGTATACTTATTTAAGTATTTGCTTAATTATTTCTATGAGTCGATCGACTGCCAGTGCCGACATTTTTCAAGCGATCGCCGATCCCACTCGTCGTGCGATTCTAGATCGTTTGCAGCGAGGCGAACAACCTGTCAAACACCTTGCTGAGCCCTTCGCGATGTCTTTACCAGCCATCTCGCAGCATCTACAAGTTTTGTGTGAAGCGGGGTTAGTCACCCAGCAACGACGTGGGCGGCAGCGCATCTATCAACTTAATCCAGTATCCCTTAAGCCAGTATCGGACTGGGTAAGCCAGTACGAACAGTTTTGGACGACGAAACTGGATGCTTTAGCACAGTATCTGGAGGAACAACCATGAGCCAGGAAGTTGTGCTGGAAATGTTTTATCCCCATCCACCGGAGCGAGTTTGGCAGGCACTCACTGATCGCCGTGCTTTAAGTGTCTGGATGATGAATAACGATTTTGAAGCTGAGTTGAGACATCAGTTTCGGTTTCAAAGTTACCCGCTACCAGGGCTAGAAGTCACGATCTACTGCGAAGTGCTAGAAGTGGAAGCGCCAAAAC